>JANQRM010000335.1 GCA_028284565.1 Anaerolineae bacterium
ACATCACGGGTAATATCCTCGTTGGTGAAACTGCAGTCATCGAAGCCGATATTCATGCCCTAAATATCTCCATTGCTGGTACGGTTCGTGGCAATGTCAGTGGCAAAAAGGTGCAATTGCTCCAATCCGGCAGAATCTGGGGTGATATTAGTGCCGCTTCACTCACTACTGAAGAGGGTGCATTTATTGACGGGAAAATCACCATGTTGGGTCACGCCGCAACACGCCCACCGACGGAAGAAGAACTCGCTGAACACGAAGATGCTATTGCTGAATTAGTTGATGGTGATTCAGATGATGAGACTTCTGCTATAGATTTCAAGAACGGTGACGAAGACGACAATGACTAAAGTGTTATTCGTTTGTCTAGGGAATATCTGTCGCTCTCCGATGGCTGATGCGGTATTTCATCAGAAGGTTAAGGATGCTAGGCTGAGTGATCAAATTCTGGTCGATTCAGCTGGTACGGCGGGTTATCATGCTGGAGAACAAGCGCATCGTGGTACGTTGAATATCTTACGAAAGCACAACATCCCCTACAACGGACGCTCTAGGAAACTGACACGAAGCGATATGACTGAATTCGATTACATCTTAGCGATGGATAAGTCGAATCTGTCGAATATCCGCAAATTGGATAGTGGTGATTCCGGTGAGGTATTGCTCTTTCTTCGTGAAGCGAATCGGCAAGGTTTGGTGAACGTCGAAGAAGTGCCTGACCCCTATTATGATAATCGCTTTGATGAAGTTTACGAGTTGGTCACTAAGGGCAGTGATGCTTTGTTGGACTATATTCGACAAGAGAAAGGCTTATAAATCACTTTTTCGGTGGGACTTTTTTCGCTTTGAGGGCATTACGAAGTTCTTTCATGAGTAAGGAGCTGTTGTGATAATCGCCTGACATGGGAATGTAGAGCGCAAACCCTAAGACCATTATCAGCAGACCTAAGACCCCGTTACCACTGGCAAGGACAACCAAGCCAAGCACTACTGCAACTGCAAATATAATTCGCAATTGCTCTGGCGATGCACCTGTTGCGACTCGCGCTCGAATGACCGTCACGCCTCCTTCTCGCTCCAATTCACCACTCAGATGAGTTGTCCGCCGGAACTGTTTGGCAACTTGTGACGATACTGAAATCGAAAAGCGTCCGCCCTTTTCTACCCAGCCGTCAATATCGGGTCGAGTAGCTGTTGGTTTGGCGTGCATCCGTTGAGTTAGCGCGCTTAATGCCTTACTGACCGTCAACGAGGTATAGAGTTCAAACCGCAATGTGTGTTGCTCCTGCTAATTAAAACATTCGTGCTATTTTATCAGATTTCTATAATGAACCTAGTGTCAAGCCACCATCAAAGACAAAGACTTCTCCTGTTGCGAAGTTGGAGGCAGGTGATGCCAAGAAGAGTGCTAAGCCCGCAATATCAATGGGATCGCCAATACGTCCCACTGGGGATTTAGCAATGATTTGTTCACGGAGTTCATCATTTTCCCAAAGGACTTGGGCAAATTTGGTCTTCACTAAACCGGGTGCAACAGCGTTGACTTGGATGTTTTCTGAGCCAAGTTCCATCGCAAGTGACTGAGTTAAGCTGATGACTGCCGCTTTGGTCATGCTGTAAATACCTTGAAAATTGCCGGGACTTAAACCAGCGATTGAGGCAACATTGATGATTTTTCCACCCCCATTTTGTTTCATGATCGGAACAACGGCTTGGCAGAGCCAGACATTGCCCATCACATTAACTTGGAATGTTTTGTCCCAATAGCTATCGGCGGCTTCAAGGGTTTGTGCAAAGTGGGGATTGGTGGCGGCGTTGTTAATGAGAATATCGACTGTGCCATACATTTCCATCGTCTGGTTGACGAGGTTGTTGAGGGCTTCTTTGTCGCCATTGTGTGCCGCGATTGCGGAGACTTCTCCCCCTTTACCACGAATAGATTCGGCAACTTCATCGAGAGCATCTTGTTTCCGGCTGGAGATAACGACTTTTGCGCCTGCTTCAGTTAGGACTTCAGCAATGGATAATCCGATTCCCCGTGATGCTCCCGTGACAATGGCGACTTTTCCAGAAATATCGAAAAGGGATGACATGAAATGTTAGCCTTCTTCAGAGTCATCGACTTCGCGTTGTAAGATGACCACACCCCACATGAGTTCTGCACCTGTGCCTGCGCCCGATGTGATGATTTCATAGCCCTCATTAACGAGGCGAGATAATTCTTTTTCACCCTCCTCGCGTCCTTCGCGGTCATTGATGAATGTAAAGATTTTTACTTGTTTTGCCATGTGGATTTACCCTCTCCCTTACAGTGATGGCTCTATTGTATCGGATGGATTGGTTTGCGCTACTGTTGATAATTAAATATTGTGATGCCTTTCTACACCACCCTATTGATATATTAGCCTTGTGGCAGGACAAAGACGGCGGTTGTGAGTGCTGGCACACTGAATGTTGCGGAAGCATTGTCATAGCTGGCGGTTTGCATGATTTCATCGGATGAATTCGCTAACACAGGATGGAGTTCGAGTGCCAAATCCGTTCCTTGTAAGGCTTGTGGTGAGAAATCAATCGCTTCGTTGCGTCCGTTGAAGACCACGATGATGAGGTCATGATTGGGATCAATATCCTCTAAATCGCCACCATCGGCAAGGCTCATGACAATCACACCGGGCAATTGATCTGTGCCTGTGTTATGGAAAGCGAGACGATTTTGGACATCTTCGGCTGTGGGGAGACGGAAGAGTGTAGAACTTTGACGTACCTGTAACATCTCGCGGAATGCCATCACATTTGCCAGAATATCCTCTTGTGTCGGAATAAGACTGTCATCGGACAAACGCGGAACCATCAAATCCCACACCCCTTGATTATCGGCGGCAGGTGGCAAGCCAATTCCAAAGTTGTTGGTTTGATAGGCAAAGTCGAGACGATTGAACCAATCCCCGGAATTGTAGCTGTTTCTGTCCATAGATTTAGAGCGCAACATATCGCTTCCCGCATGGAAGAAGGGAATGCCTTGTGAATACATGACATAGCTCAAGCCTAGATTTTGCATCCGCACTCGGTCTGGAACCGGTGTCGCAAGTGGCGCCTTATAGGCAATTTCGTCGTAAAGTGTTTCGTTATCATGCTTGGAGACATAGACGATATTCTCTTGAGGCAAGAGATTATAACCAGCTGGTGAACCATTGTAATCAATCTCTGCGCCTGAGACGACATCACCATCCATATTCTCGAAGCTATAGTCACGTAAGTTGCCTGCTAAGCCGATGCGTGTTTGGTCAGCAAAGAGCAAAGCACGTTCCAAACTTTCATTGAGGTCATCTAAGCCATTGGGATTGGTGAAGACACCGTTGGCGAGACCTTGTTCGAGTTGTCCGCCGAAGGGATTACCACCGCGCACGGCATCGCGTAGACGATCATTGAATGTGCCGATACCTGTGCCACCCATGTTAAGTTGCGTCGCGTTGATACCACGCGCATTATCGGCAACTTCACCAAAGTTCCAACCTTCACCATAGACATAGATTGTCGTGCCATCGACTCCGTGTTCTTCAATTGTGAGTGAATCGAGAGCTTCCCGTACTGCAAGCATATCCTCACGCATGTGATGCCCCATGAGATCGAAACGGAAACCATCGACTTTATATTCAATTGCCCAATGCAGAATGGAGTCGATCATAAGTTTACGCATCATGTCGTGTTCGGTTGCCGTATTTTGACAGCAGGTACTGGTTTCTACACGCCCGACTGCATTCAGGCGATGATAGTAACCAGGAACGACACGATCTAAGACCGACTTACCTGCTTGACCGGAAGCATTGGTGTGATTATAGACGACATCCATCACGAAACGTAAACCGACTTGATTGAGCGATTGAACCATCTGACGATATTCGAGAATGCGTTGTGCGCCGTTGGGGTCGGTTGAATAACTACCTTCGGGGACGTTGTAATGGAAGGGGTCATATCCCCAATTGAAAGCATCTAGGTCACGGATGGGGTCAATAAGAGCTTGTTGTTGAGCAGAGTCGGCTGGGAATTCAGCAAGTTCTTCATAGCTGGGTTCAAACCACCGACGCTTGTTCTCGTTGATAGTGGTAATATCGAAGGTTGGGAGTAGATGGAGATGCGTTAGTCCAGCTTGTTGCAATGCCGTGAGATGTTGCATCCCATTGGAGTTATCGAGTGTGAAGGCAAGATATGTTCCACGTACTTCTTCAGGGACAGATTCATCAAAGACGCTGAAGTCACGGATATGGAGTTCATAGACGATGACATCATTGGGTGAATTGAGTGTGGGTTTCATCAGGTCTTGCCAGCCGTCGGGCATCCATGCGGTGCTGGTGATGTCGATAATTTGGCTTTTGAGGCTGTTCAAGGACAAGCTGACCGAATAGGGGTCAGTGACGAGATTGGTCTCGATGGCCATGGTGGAGGGTGCATAGACTTGAACTTCGTAGAGGTAGAATTTGCCCAGCCAATCGGCTTCTCCTGTGATTTCCCATGTGCCGTGGTCAGGATTAGGAGTCATTTCAAAGATGGTTGCTTCGGCATCGCTACCTGCTTCATCAAAGAGATGGAGATTAACCGATTGTGCAGTGGGCGACCAGACACGCAACGTTGGTATTTCGTCGTCGATGATGACACCAAGTTCACCATCATAGGTAAAGAGGTCATCCAGTACGCCGGGGATTTGGAGGCTGGTTAGATTGAGGAAATCACCGGAATCGTTGAGCATCCCCACAGCAACTTGCCCTTTGAGTAGTTCAGGCACACTTTCAAGGTTATCTTCTGCAATTTGGAGGGCGGTTAAACCTGCCAGATGTGGGAATTTGACGAGAGTTTCCTCGGATAAGCCCTCGGGATTCACACTTAAATCAAGTGTTTCATATTGACTATCGGGGTTAATGCCAAACAGTCCAACGCGGAAGCTTGCATCGGGGCTGTAGAAGAGTTGGTAGCTCTCGGCATCGGCTGATACATCCCAAGCAATGGTATCGGCACTCACCCAATATGCACGGGCTTCTCGCAAGTTGGATTCAGACACGCCTGCGCCTCCTGCACTGACGACTAAAGCACTCACACTGGGGTCAAAGATGAAGGTAACAGGTGTACCATCTTCAGGAACCGAGAACGAAA
>JANQRM010000342.1 GCA_028284565.1 Anaerolineae bacterium
AGAGATTCATGTCGGCGATGAGAGCAACCTCATCGGCATCATTAGTGCAAGTTTGCAACCCCATATTGTGCAAGCTGTCGATGAAGACTCGCATTACCTCCCCATTATCCCGTCGGCACAATCGGCTATTCTCATTCCCATCAGTTCCGGTGGGAGTTTAATCGGCTTAGTCGGGGTAGAAAGTGAGCGTCGGGGCGCATTCGATGAAGATGATGTCCAATTACTTCTAACATTATCCGGCTCGGTCGCAGGTGTGATTGAAAATACTCAACTGTTGGAACGTCTTCAACAATCCAACGAGCAATTACGTGAACTCGATCGTCTGAAAAGTCAGTTCTTGGCGAGCATGAGTCACGAGTTACGCACACCGCTCAACTCCATTATTGGTTTTAGTCGGGTGATGATGAAAGGGATTGATGGTCCACTCACCGAGATGCAAGAGCAAGACCTCACCACTATCTACACGAGTGGACAACACTTGCTCAACCTGATTAATGACATCCTTGACCAAGCCAAGATTGAAGCGGGTGAGCTCGACCTCAAATTGGATTACTTCGAGGTCAAGCCGATGATCGATAGCGTCAAGTCGATGGCGATTGGGCTGGTGAAAGAGAAACCCGTCCAGTTGCATGTCGAGGTGGAATCGAGCCTACCAAATGCCTATGGAGATGAATTCCGTTCACGTCAAATCCTGCTGAACTTGGTCAGTAACGCGGTTAAGTTCACCCAAGAAGGAACGGTGATCTTACGTGCCTACCTCGAACAGAGCGAAACCCAAGACACAGCGATGCTCCGTGTGGATGTGGTCGATACCGGAATTGGGATTGGTGAAGCGGATATTCCCATTCTCTTCGAGCGTTTCCGCCAAGTCGACTCCTCACTTACCCGTGCAGTTGGTGGGACAGGACTCGGTTTGCCCCTATCCAAATCACTTGCCGAGATGCAGGGTGGTGAACTCTTGGTCGAATCGGAAGTGAATGTCGGCTCAGTCTTTAGTGTCACCATTCCACTTGAACCCATTGAAGTAGACGATGATGAAGAAAAGTCGGTGGATGACACTCATAATTTGCGTGTGCCAGATGTTCCCAAGCCAAGTGAGAATGAAGACATCGACACCAAGCCCGACCTCAAGACCAAACCGCCACAGCCCATCGCTACCCAGACGATGAAAGCGGTCATTAAACGCGAGGTCTTGCTCATCGAAGACAACAAAGAGATGGTCGATTTCTTCCGACGCAACCTCCAACGCGAAGGCTTCTCCGTTCAAACGGCAGACCATCCTGCCTATGCCGAAGCCATGGTAGGTGCGATTCGCCCGACATTCCTGATTATGGATGTCAACTTTGGCGATGGTGAAGGCTGGGGCATGTTGGCACGCTTAAGCCAACGGGAAGATACCGCCGACATCCCGATTATCGTCACCAGTATGAGTGATGAAGCCCATGACGCGATAACCAAAGGTGCATTCCGTTTCTTGCACCGTCCCTTCCCAGTGGAAGATTTCCTCGCTGTGATTCAAGAGGCAGAAGCCGAAAGCAACCGTGAGCGTATCTTGATTGTCGATGACGACATCGACCGCATCGAATCGCTTCAAGAAACACTGGAATCCACCAACTATCGTGTCTATGCCACAGAAAAAGGTAAAGCGGGCATGAGCATGGTCGCCCAACGGCAACCCAACCTCATCTTGCTCGACCTGCAGGCTGAAGATGAACTCGGATTAGAGATGATTTCAGAACTCCATCACAATCCAGAAACGGCAGAGATACCGATCATCGTCATGACGGATGAATCTTATCTCAAAGATGAGGAGAAAAGTCTGCTCGACAATCTACCGATTTTAGATAAAACAACCCTTCACGAAGAAGACAACCATCACTTAGCCACCTTCATTCAACAGGTGTTGAATGGCTACAATGGAGGGAACGGCAACGCATGATCGACATCTCATCGAAGCAGGTAACACTGGAATGCACCTATTGCCAAACCTTGACCGCCTTAGTGGATTTTGCAGGACAATGCCCCAATTGTGGCGAAACAATTGTCGAGGCCCGTTACGATATGACGGGTTTCGATGCTCACCAATGGGTAGAAGCCTTAAAGAAAAGGGGGAACTCACTCTGGCGGTATCATGAAGTTTTGCCTATTTATCAGACTGACAATATCGTCAGCCTCAATGAGGGCGAGACACCGCTGATTAAATCCAAATCTCTCGCTGCCTCAGTGGGTTTAAAGCATCTTTATCTTAAAGATGAACGACAAGGTCCCACAGGCAGTTTCAAAGACCGTCAAGCAACAGTGGCTATCTCTGCGTTACAAGAGAAAGGCATCCGCGAGGTTGTCGTTGCTAGCACGGGGAATGTTGCCATTGCTTATGCCGCCTATTGTGCGCGTGCAGGCATCAAATTGTGGGCATTCTTCCCCGCCTTGACACCCAATGACAAAATGCGTGAAGCCGCCCTCTATGGTGCAGAGATAATCAAAACGACGGGAAATTATGACCAGACCAAAGAACTCGCCGCCCGTTTCGCCAAGACCAAAGACATCTTTCTCGATAAAGGCATCAAGAGCATCGCCGCCATTGAAGCCATGAAGACGATGGCATACGAAATTGCCGAGCAACTGGGGGACGAACTCGAAGACGGTCAACAATGGCGCGCCCCCGATTGGTTTTTACAAGGTGTCAGTGGAGGTATGGGTCCCATAGGTGTGGGCAAGGGCTTCCGTGAGATGCTGGATATGGGCATCATCGATTCGATACCTGCGCTGGGGATGATTCAATCGAGTGGTTGCGACCCGATGGTGCAAGCCTTTGAACGACATCAACGGGTTGCTACACCTGTCGAAACGCCGACGACGATTATCGCCACCCTTGCGACAGGCAATCCCGGACGCGCTTACGAAATCCTCTATGATTATGTTAGTGACAACGGCGGGCATTTTATTTCTGCCAGCGATGAAGAAGCCTTTCAAGCCATTCGCGTTCTTGCTCAACAAGACGGCATCTCCGTCGAACCAGCAACGGGTGTGACCTTTGCGGGATTGTTCAAACTCGTCCGACAAGGGATAATCAAGTCAGATGATGTGGTGGTGGTCAATGTTTCCGGTCATACCCTGCCAGTAGAAACACGCATCTTGGGTGAGCAATGGCAAAAACTGGTTGACCTATCGGGTAGTCCCACGGCCCCTGCTGTCCCAACGGAAGGCTTGGTCTCTGCGGTCAATCAACTCCATGGCAAGCTCAAGCGTGTCGTGGTAATTGAAGATAACGAAGCCGCCGCCCGCCTGATGAGTCGCTTGCTCGAAGCACAAAAGAACTGTGAGGTCTATCTGGCACATAATGGTGAAAGTGGCTTAGAGACCATGCGGGAAATCCATCCCGATTTGGTGATTACCGACCTGATGATGCCCGATGTCGATGGCTTCACAGTGATTAATACTATGAAGCAAGATGATGTGCTCAAGCACATCCCAATCGTGGTCGTCACCGCCAAAGAACTGACCATCCAAGAGCAAGCATTCTTGAATTCCAATAGTGAATTGCTCTTACAAAAAGGCTCATTCATTGATGATGATTTTATCGAGCGTATTGTGGCTAAATTGAACTAACAACCCTTGTCAGTAGCTTGTAAGGGCTTTTATGCTAATCTGCTGTGATGAAAGCAATTAAGGCATCCAAACTGTGATACCACCCAACTACACTGTACTCCTCATCGAAAGTGATACTACCGCTGGGCAAGCGATCCGCGCGACCCTCAGTAAAGAAGGTTATACCGTGCTGACAGTTGATCGGGGTTTAGAAGGTGTGGATGTGGCTCGCAAGGTCGAACCCGATATTATCCTCACAGCACTCAACTTGCCCGATTTGAATGGCGCAGAACTCACCGCGACACTTCGCACAGACAAACGCTTTCATCGCACACCCATTATTGCCATGATTGCCGAAGATTCCCAAGAGCAACGCGACTTGGCATTTGCGGCAGGGATGAACGGCAACCTTGCCAAACCCCTTAATCTGTCCGCCTTACCTGCTCACATGGAATTCTTCCTTAGTGGCGGGACTGACGGTATCGATGACACAGAACGAATGCGACAGGCGCAAGGTCGCTTCCTAAAAGATGTCGTCAAGCGTCTTGAAGAGCGGATACGCGCGCTAGAAGAGCAAAACGAAACCCTCGCTCGCCTTGATCAGATGAAAGACACCTTTATCCAACTGACCGCGCATGAACTGAGGACACCCCTAACGCTTATCACAGGTTACAGTCGTCTCTTAGAAGACCACCCACCCTTGCAAGCTTTACGCGATGATGATGAGAGTATCGGCACACTCATCGACGGACTCACCGAATCCATTGGACGGATGCAGGGTATTATCGAAGAAGTGATGACAATTAGTCGCATCATGACGAGCGAAATTGAACTGAATATCGCCCCCATCAATCTTGGTTCACTAGTCCGCAAAATCCTACAAAGTTACAAAGAAGCCATCATCGAGCGTGAACAGTCGGTGGTGTTTGATGAATCGCAATGGCCCAAATCCATGCGGGTGGATGGCGACCTTTTAGGGCTTGTCATTTCTAATCTCGTCAGCAATGCAATTAAGTACACGCCCAATGGTGGACAAATCACGCTTACTGCACAAATGACCAACCGCCTCGTTCGTTTTACCGTGAAAGATACCGGGGTCGGCATCGACAAAAAGCGACAAAGCACCATTTTTGAACGCTTCGCCATCGGTGGCGATATCGACACCCATACCACAAGCAAGACCGCCTTTATGGGCGGAGGCTTGGGTTTAGGTCTGGCGATTTGTCAGGGCATTATCGAGGCACATCGAGGCAAAATCTCTGTCAACAGTCGTGGACATGACCCCGACAAGTGTCCCGGTAGCGAATTTATGGTCGTGCTACCCTTGTCTATTGCCTCAACCCCAGCCAGCAATACTCCAACATCCATTATGAAAAAACTAGAAACACCCTCTGTAGGTTAAGGTGAAGACGCGACGACTCTATTGGCAGGGCATCCTTGCAGTCTTAGCGACTCCCATCTTTTTGGGGATGGCTCCCATCTTCGGCAAACTCGCTATCGGAGAAGGTGCAGACCCCTTCAGTGTCGCCGCTATTCGCACCATTATTGCTGTTGCCTTACTCTGGATTGTCTATGTACTCTTCTTCCGACGCTTCATCTTCATCTACCCGGCTGGATTATTGGGCTGTGTGGTCATCGGCGCAATTAATGGCATTGGCTCTTTGTTCTACTATGGGGGATTAGGACAACTTGATGCATCGCAAGCGCAATTGATTAACGGCATGTATCTCGTCTTTGCGGTGTTGATTTCTCGTGTCAGTGGACAAAAAGCCGATATTCGTACTCTCGCGCGTGTCTTGATGGCACTCGTTGCCCTCACATTGATTACAGGCTTTGGTGAAGCCCCCATTAACTGGCCAGGTGTAGGGTTCATGCTTGCCAATGCGCTCATGTTCGCCGGGACGGTCATCCTCAGTCAATATGTCCTGTATGAGATGCCAGCACCCACCGTCACCTTGTATATCCTCACCACAATGGGGGCAGTTGTTACGGTGGTTTGGCTCGCTGTCGGGCAACCCTTGACCCCAACGGTCTTACAAAATGCCATCCCGCCGATAATCCTGCTCGGTTTGACCACCGCCTTATCTCGTCTGGCGATGTTCGCTGGAGTCAAGCTCTTCGGGGGAATGCAGACTGCCATTCTTGCCATCATGGAGATTGTTGTCGCACTTCTGCTCGCCGCTATCGTACTGGGCGACCAACTCACTGGACCTCAATGGCTTGGCGTATTGATTTTATCGGCGAATCTCTTTCTCATCCGCCAACGTGACTTACTCCCGCGCGGTGTCAATCCCAACGCCTTGATTGTGGCAAATATGGCAAGTGTTCAATTCCAACGCATCGCCTTCCATCGTGCCTTTGGCTCGGCTTCATTGGATAATTCAGAAGGCACAATGTCCACCATCACCACACAGGAACTCCAAGCCATCCAGCAGATGATGGGTGCAGAAACGGGCAACATCGACCCCTTCCCAATTAAGACCAAGCCCAATTTACCCGTCATCCAATCCCCTGCACCCTCTGCTGAGGACACTGAATAACATATCTCATGAATCAAAGAAACCCATGGGTTGGCCGTCCATGGGCTTCCTAAAGGTGCTACTCAATTGCACACGCCAACGACATTTAAGTCTGGAAATCAATCTACTAGAAACTATTGCTCTGCCGATTGAGCTACCGAACCGAATAGGTGTTGTGTGGCGTGCTTTCAGGCGGTTCGGGCGAGACTCGAACTCGCAACGATAGTTGTGCTGTCCCCAGACACTTGATTTGGCGATGAGTAACGAATGCTCAACTTGGAGTGATACAACTTGAGCATAATCGGGGCGGATAGGTTGCCTCTGCCATTGGGCTATCCCGCCACAGGAGCGGGAGTGGGACTCGAACCCACACTGTCACAAATCCGGTATCCCAGCGTTTAGGATAAACTTGAGTTTGAATTTGCACTCCTATGACCCATCCTAACACATCGTTACCCATCTTTCAAGAGATTAAGCAAAGAGATAATCAAACACTGCTTTCCCCAATGATTGTTCCTCAACTTCAAGGCTGTTGGCTTCTTCCCGCGCGAATTTCACCGCTTCTTGCAAAGTACGAAACCGGTCTAGCAAGGTTGCCCGACGAACTTCAGGAAGTGCGCCCGAATATTTGATGGTTCGCCAATACCCCACGACTACATCTTCATAATAGACCTCAACCTGTGCTGGATGTTCTTTCGTGGCTTCGGCTTTCACATGATTGCGCGGGATTTTCTTCGTTTTGGTCGTCTGCACTGGCTCCGTTGCCCATGCATTTTGCGACTCATCAAATGACCATAACTCGGCAGGGTCAAGCGTCGGCAATTTCTTGATGAAGGTGTGCAAATCTGCCAACTGCTTTTCCAAAAAGAGCAGGTAGGTTACTGGCACATCTTCCAAAATCGTCTCGCCATCCACTACGACATTGGCTGTGGCATCCCCATTTGCCCAATCTTTCGTCGCCACGATATCAAAGAGCTTTGTCAGGATGTTAATCGTCTGCTCTATCACCTCATCAGACTGAACCTGTACACGAGTCGATTCGGGTGGGAACTGATCCCCCTCATCGTCAATCGGGCGGTAGGTACGCGCAATCCCATTCAATAAGACCGGCTTTTGCAATAGCTGATGAGCATCGGTAAGTTCACGGAGTGATTGATTCTTGATGCTCTTCTCAATAGCGATAATCTGGTTAAGTTTTGTCATAGGTTTCTCCTATAACTTTTGCTGTACCAAGTTATAATACAGTATCTTTGTAGTTTTTAGGGGGTCATTAGGGCTCTTTATAATTTTCTAACAATTTCTACAATCACACTGACTAGATACGCACTCAGGCGATACAATGGAGGTGTTTAATCAACAAACGAAAACGAACACCATGACAGCCAAACCCAAAATCATCCTTGACCCTCACTTTCGCACAGTATCCGAAATCTTTACGGATTCCGATTTAGCCCGCCTTCATGACATCGCAGATGTCATCTGGGGACGCGATGAACCCATGCCACAAGATGCCTTTGAACAAGCCCTGCCGGAAGCCACGGCGATTGTCTGTGCCAAATGGCGATATGGGGATGTGTTACGGCAAGCCAACCAATGCCGAGCCATCATCGAAGTTTCTGGCGCATTTCCACAGGATTTAGACTATAACTACTGCTTACAGAACAACATCCGTGTGCTGTCGGTTGCACCGTCATTTGCACCGCAAGTCGCCGAGATGACCCTTGCTATGGCATTAGCCACGTGCCGCAATGTCGTACAGGCAGATAGAGCCTTTCGTGCAGGAACAGAACAATACGTCCACGCAGGGAATCAGGGTGCATTTTTGCTCTTTGGCAAACGTGTCGGCATCATTGGCTATGGCAATCTCGCCCGTTCCTTACGTCCACTCATCGAACCCTTTGGCTGTGAACTGACCGTCTATGACCCTTGGCTATCAGACAGCTATCTCATACGAGAAGGGCTACAGCCTGTTTCCATTGAGGACTTATTATTGGAGTCACGAGTCATCTTTGTCCTCGCCGCCCCCACCAAAGAGAACGAAGCCTTCCTCTCCCGCGAGAAGTTAGAACTGATACGCTCTGATGCCGTGTTTGTGCTGATGAGTCGCGCGCATGTCGTTGATTTCGATGCCATGACAGAGTTGCTACTACAAGGGCGTTTCCGCGCCGCGATTGACGTCTTCCCCTATGAACCGATGCCAGCCGACCATCCCATCCGTCAAGCCGATCATGCTATCTTAGCCGCACACCTTGCAGGGTCTGTGGCAGAGGGCTTGCATCAAATCGGGCAGGATGTCCTCGAAGATTTAGAAGCCATTTTGAATGGGCTACCGCCGCGCCGTCTCCAACGTGCTGAACCCGAATTCGCCCTGCGCTACGAGACCAATACGATCAAACAAGGGAAGAAGTGATTAGGTTTTAGAACCACCGTATCGGGAAATCCGGCTCTTCATAGTTATCAAGATAACGAAATGCATCTGCGAGGTCATCCGCAAAGTAGGCGAGATTAGCATGATGCTCCTCGCTGGCGAATTGCTCATCGAAGAGATGTTGCAAGAAGGCTTGAAGATGCGACCAGAAGTTATTGTGATTCACAAAGACAATCGGCTTCTTGTGCGTATGCAATTGCTTCAACGCGAGGATTTCCATCGACTCATCCATCGTACCATAACCTCCCGGCAAGCTAATGAACGCATCGGCACGTTCATCCATCTTGGCTTTGCGTTCTCGCAGATCGGCGGTGACTATCACCTCATCTGACGGCTTAAACACATAGGGAGTCCCCTCCATCAGCTTCGGAATCACGCTAATCACTGTACCACCATTTTCTTGAACGGCTTTCGCTAAATGTCCCATCAAGCCAACATTCGCACCCCCAAACACCAGCGTGAGTTTGCGTTCAGCCAGTTGCTTACCTAGAGCATAAGTCACATCAAAATACGACGAATCTACAATGTTACTGGAGGAACAATATACACAAATGGTTTGCATGATGAGGTATCCTAGTGCTGATTGAACAAAACATCGGTAAAGTATAGCGAACCCACTTGACCTTCGCACCAGAAAGTCCGGCGCAGATGACCACGACCATTCACTTCGTCAGCACGAATAAAGGCAAAATCCACGCCTTCGAACAGCACACCCAAGCCTTCGAACTCCAAGTTGTCTCCAAGCCTCTCGACCTCATCGAACCTCAAGCCGATACGCTACAAGAAGTCGCCATCGCCAAAGCGAAACAAGCCTACACACATCTCAACGCACCGGTCATCGTGGATGATAGCGGATTTGGTATTCAAGCCTTCAAGGGATTTCCGGGAGCGTACACCAAGTACGTCGTACAGACACTCGGCGCAGAAGGGTTATTGCAACTCAATTCCTCAACAAGCAACCGCACCTGCTATTTTGAGAATGTGTTAGTTTATTTGGATGGGTCAGATACTCCCCAAGTCTTCACAGATAAAGGCACAGGGAGGCTATCC
>JANQRM010000347.1 GCA_028284565.1 Anaerolineae bacterium
AGATAGCCATGACAGATAGACGATAGGCGAATGGCTAAATAAGAGCTTGCCGACGAGGGGCAAATCACTCAAGCCGGGGATGTTTAATACAGGTAGTGAATCAAAATCTAAGGGGGTGTAGGAACCTTGCACATTGAAGAGAATCTGTAAGAGATAGGCTGTTCCACCTAAAGCTAGGAAGTTCAAGGCTAGCCCTGCCACAATCAAGTCCGCGCGCAAGTCGGTGACGAATAATGCAAAGAACGCACCACCAATCGCACCTGCTACAATCGCCAATAAAACTCCTGTTCCCGCTGAGCCTGCTTGTACACCCAAGACCACCGCGACAAATGCGCCGACGAGCATCAATCCTTCGAGTGCGATGTTAATCAGCCCGACTTGATAACTGAGCAAACCAGCCATGCCGACCAATAGCAAAGGAGTCGCCAAGCGTAAGGTGGATGCGAGGATGTTGACAATCATCTCAAGGAGTTCCATTAGGCGGTACTCCCTTCGATAGCGGTTTCTGTTGTTTCGACTTCCGCTTTTGCCCGACGCGAGCGTAACCAACTAAAGCCGACATCGACAGCAATAAAGAAGATAATGAGAGCTTGCACGATATCAATCAAATCGCGTGGGATGCGAGTGAACATTTCCATGGTTGCACTCCCACTGCGTAATGCCCCGAAGAACAAAGCGGCGAGTAACGCGCCAACAGCCGTATTTCGCCCTAATAAAGCGATGACGATGCCATCGAATCCCAGACCGCGCGAGAAGCCAGCGACAAAGCGATAATGGACACCCAATGCTTGTCCCGCGCCTGCGAGTCCACCAATGAAGCCACTGATGAACATCACCAGCACGATAATGCGACGGATCGGCATCCCCGCCCAACGAGCGAAGTTCATGTTTGTCCCTAAGACGCGAATCTCATAGCCGAGATTCATGCGACGCATCATGAACCAGACGATAAAAAAGGTCGCAATCGCCAAGAAGAAGCTGGGATTGAATTGCGAACGCGAGTAGATGCGAGGGAGTTGGGCTTGTAGGGCAACCTCTGCGGACATGGCGTTGGACATGCCCGGCACAAAGAAGGGTCCCAATACCAGATATTCTGTAAAGAGGATGGCGACATAATTGAGCATGATGGTGGAGACCACTTCATCCACCTGTAAGCGCGCTTTAAGATAGCCGGGTATCGCTCCCCATAAGCCACCGACTAAACCTGCCATGAGAAAAGCGAGGGGGATGATGAGTAGGGCAGGCAAGTCCGTAAAGGTGAAGCCGACCCATGCCGCCGCGAATGCCCCGACATAGAGTGACCCCTCTACGCCGACATTGAAGATGCCCGCTTTGAAGGCGACGACGGTAGCCAATCCGGTGAAGATGAGGGGTGTGGCTTTGAGTAAAGTATCCGCAATGGCGCGCTCGTTACCGACAGCGGATTGAAAAAGTGTTTCGTAGGCATTGATCGCATCTTTGCCAGAAAGTTGGATGATAATCCCGCCGATGAGGAGGGCAAGCGCGAGCGTAAAAAGAACACGAAAGGCATGTTTGAAATTATTCATGGGGTTTGTCCCATCATAACCAAATCGTGTATTGTCTCTCTTATGAGACAATTTATCCTCCCTCTAAATCTCCCCCCACTTCGTAAGGGGAGACTTTTCTTCAACACGTTATCTCTAAGTTGATGCAATATCACGAGACCATCTCCGCTTTGCCGCCATCATCAAGCCCAATGTTTCACGGGTGACGCTTTTCGTCTGTACACGCCCGACAATCTCGCCTTCATATAAGACTACGAGTCGGTCACAGACCGCAAGGAGTTCATCCAAATCCGCAGAAATCAAGAGGATTCCGACATCTTGTGCGCGCAGTTCGATGAGTTGTTCATGGACAAAGCGCGCCGCCCCGACATCTAAGCCACGAGTGGGTTGTGCCGCAATGACAACCGACGGTTCATGCGATAGCTCACGAGCAATCACGACCTTTTGAGCATTCCCACCGGAGAGTGTTTTGACCTGCGTATCGTGTCCAAAGGCACGCACATCAAAGGCTTTCATGAGATGTTTGGCTTGGTCTTTGATGTTTTGCAGTCTCATCACCTGATTAGTGGATTGAGGCGCGCGATAGTAACCGGTCGCCACGAGATTTTCCCAGATGCTGAGTTCACCGCTTAAGCCTTCTTCGTTGCGGTCTTCGGGGATGAGTGCCAAGCCGAGTTCGCGTCGATTGCGTCCGGCGAGGGATGTGATGTTTGTGTCACCCATATAGAGTTCGCCTGATTTTGGCTGACGTAAGCCAACCAAGACTTCGAGCAATTCATGCTGACCATTCCCCTCGACTCCAGCAAGCCCGACGATTTCCCCACCATGTACGGTGAGGTCAATGTTGCGGAGGGCAGGTAAGCCACGATCATCGGTAGCGGAGATGGATTTTAAGACCAATTGCGGTGTACTGACTGCACGTTCATCCGAGAGCTGGATGGTCTCCACATCATCGCCGACCATTAAACGGGCAATCTCGGCGGGAGAGGTGTCTGCAATATTAAGTTTGCCGACGACTTTGCCTAGTCGCAAGACAGTAGCTCGCTGGCAGATGGTCATCACTTCGCGCAATTTGTGTGTGATGAAAATAGCGGTGCGTCCTTGTGTCACCAAGCCTTGAATCACCTCAAAGAGATTCTCGACTTCTTGGGGAGTTAGGACGGCGGTGGGTTCATCGAGGATGAGGAGCTTGGCATCTCGATAGAGCATCTTGAGGATTTCGACTCGTTGTCGTAGCCCAACGGATAAATCGGCGACCCGTTGCTGTGGATTAACTTTTAAACCATATTGTTCGGAAATATCCATCACACGCTGAGTGATTGCTTCTTTATCGACAAACAAACCTTTGCGTGTTTCATAACCGAGTGCGATGTTTTCACTCACGGTTAGGGAGGGGATGAGTTGGAAGTGCTGATGCACCATGCCAATACCCAACTGGATGGCTTTGTCGGTGTTGTCGATGTTGACAACCTGTCCATGTAGGCTGATTTGTCCCGCGTCAGGTTGTTCTAAGCCGTAAAGAATCTTCATCAAGGTGGATTTTCCCGCACCATTTTCGCCGACAAGCGCATGGATTTCACCTTGCTCGACTTCATAGTCAACACTGGCATTGGCGACGACTCCGGGATATGTTTTGACGATGCCCGCCATCTGTAGGTAGGACACGATAATCCCTCTAAGTTAAATGGTAGTTTGTGTGAAGGGACGGTTCACGAACCGCCCCTACGGAAGTTTTTCTATTGGTGGACTGATTACTCGTCCATCATCATGGAATGGACTTCGTCGACTCCGGCACAGGTGGCATTTTCAGCGAAGAAAGCGAAGGTTTCTTCATCAAGTGTGCGGACATCAATCACGTCCAGTTCGCCTGCGATGATGGCTTCCCGCGCTTCTTCCACTTGATCCATATAGTCAGCTGGGACGATGTGACGAGTATAGGTCATTTCAGAGATGCCAACACCGTCTTGATCTAAACCATATTGTTCGACAGTGCCACCTTCGAGTGTGCCATCAACAAGTTGACTAATCACGTCATAGACGGCGACATCAACGCGCTTGAGCATACTGGTGAGGACGTTGCCGGGAGCGAGGAAATCTTGGTCACTATCAACACCAACGGCGAAGAAGTTGCCATCTTTAGCGGCATCAATCACACCTTCACCTGTGCCACCTGCAACTTGGAAGACGACATCTGCGCCTTGTTCGTTCATGGAGATGGTGAGTTCACGTCCAGAGGCGGGGTCGCCAAAGCCGTTTGCATAGCCGATGAGAACTTCAACATCTGGATTGACGGCACATGCCCCTTGCAGATAGCCATAAAGGAAGACATCAATCCCACTCGACGGCACACCGCCAATTGCACCTAAAACCGCTTCGTCATTGGTCTGCTCGATATCACCATCGGTTGTGACCAAGCCTGCCATCATGCCAGCGAGATAGGAACCGGTATGTTCGTCAAACATAATCGAGACAATGTTATCACCTTCGACCACGATATTCACGATGGAGAAAAGTGTATCGGGATAGTCGGGTGCGACACGGGCAAGCGGGTCAAAATGGCTGAATTCGAGCGTAATCACCAAATCAAATCCAGCTTCGGCGGCGGTGCGGAGGAGTTGCTCACCTTCGCCCACTGGATCAGGGGATTCGATGGGGACGACTTCGACACCGAATTCTTGTGCGGCGAGTGTCAAACCAGCGAAGGCAAGGTCATTGTAAGAACGATCTCCCAAGCCACCTTGCGCGATAATAAGGGCAATGCGTGGGGTATCTTGTGCCATTGTTGCCCCACTGATGACCAACGATAGTAGCAACACGACTAAACTAAGAAATGTAAAACGTGCTTTCATATCAAGAACCTCCTAAGTTGAATTGTTTGTTATGCGAATCGTAAGATTGAAAACAATATGTTTAGGGTGGATCACCTCCTTTTAACGACGTAATTGAATCGTATATTGATATAAATCTGCATGGTAATAGGCTTCTACAAATTCGATAAATTCTGCCTCTCGGCCCCATGAGAATTGGGTTGTTTTGAGTAGAGGGACATTCATATCCACATGCAGTAATTCCGCTAGTTCACGGGTAGCACTCACCGCTTCGATCGTCTTGTTGCCTTCATAAAGGTAAATATTGTGTTGCTCAAGCAACTGATAAAGTGATTGTTTGGATTCGAGTTCATCTTGAGAGATGTTGACATTATGGAGATAGGAATCATGGACCCCCACCGCTTGTCCGTCAGCATAGCGCACCCGTTGGATACGGAGCAGTAAATCGTTTGCCGTTAATGCTGTTTTCTCTAGCACAATGTTGGGTGGGGGAGTCTGCTCAAAATGGAGGATTTTGGCAGTTGGTGTGAGATTGCGAGCTTCCATATCCTCGGAAAAACTGAGCAAACGTTCCAGCTGATGATCAAAGCGTCGAATGGAGACGAAAGTACCGCGTCCGCGTTCACGGTGTATGTAGCCACTATTGACCAATTCGTTCATGGCTTGACGGACAGTCATCGGGCTAATGCGATAGGCTTTGGAAAATTCATTTTCAGAGGGGAGCGTGTCACCGGGGGCCAATTGTCCATCGGTAATCAGGTCTTCGATGGCTTGCCTCAGTTGATGATAAATCGGAAGTGGGCGTTTCCGGTCGATATCAAGCGACAATAAATTCATACTTATCTCAAAAACACTAGTTCTCTATAGAACTATAGAAAAAATCAATTATGATGTCAAGGAAATAGGGAATTATCTTGTTTATTTGTACATTCAAACCCAAATACCGAAAACGTTTGCAAAATCGCTAGGCATCTCATCAAAAAGTCGTTACAATAGAGTAAATAATGCTATTTTAATGTTTCTTAAGGGAATTGATAGTAATTCCAAGACATATGTTGAGATGGGGCGAGGCATCTTATGGTGGATTCAACTCCAAATCACCCACAAATTCCATTTGCATCGGGTGTAATTCATCGTCCGCGCCTGTTAGAACAACTTCAAATTGCAAGCGAATATCGCCTCACAGTTGTGAGCGCGCCACCGGGCTTTGGTAAAACCACCCTCGTTGCTCAATTTGCCCATCAAACAGATTTCCCTGTTGTCTGGCAAAGCATTCAAGAGCGTGAGCGAGATTTACCCTATCTCTATGACCATAGCATCAAAACGCTTAGTTATCTTTTCCCCGACATCGACCAACGGATAATATCGAGTGGGCATTCGGCTCAAGAGCGCGCCAGTCTCATTGCGGATTTTTTGCAATACAACGCAACAGACGATTTCTTTTATATTCTGGATGATGTGCATTATTTAGCAAAATCGACTGAGGCGAGTGTCTGGCTTCGGACTTTCGTGGAGCAGATGCCTGCCAAATGCCATCTGGTTTTGGTCAGTCGAGAAGTGCCGTCTTTGCCGCTGACGGAGATGATTGCGCGTCGGGAAGTCTTACCCATCGGACAAGAACAACTCCGCTTTACCTTAGATGAATTAACATCGCTGGCAGGGAGTTTGCCGGGGACCTTGGTCTCGCATGAGCAATTGGAAGAGCTAGATTTCCAATATGAGGGATGGCCCGCAGGTCTCGTTCTTGCGCTTCAGCCCTTACCTGTTGAATTTGAGCAAGCTGTTTTTCAAAGTAAAACTGCGCCATCCCAAGCGTTATTCAACGCCTTAGCAGATACGATGCTCTACAACCAAACCCCTCAAATGCGTGATTTTTTGATGACAACGTCGATTCTGTCTTCTATAATTCCAGAACGCTGTCATAAGATTTTAGGATTTCATCGCGCCGAAAGATGGATTAACCTAGCCTTGGAGCGCAATCTCTTTTTGAGTCGTGTATCTGAGGGTTTAGTGTATCATCGCCTCTTCCATGATTTTTTGTTGAACCGTTTTCGCCAATTGTCTCCCAATCGGTATCGTCAACTGAATCAAAAAGCAATGGTGTGGTATCGCGAGAATCATGATCTGGATTCCGCCTTTCGTCATGCAATGATGGCAGGCGAGATTAATACTGCAATGGAGATAGCTGAATCGGTTAGTCGTAGTTATTCAATGCAGGGTAAGGTCGAAACCTTACTTGGTTGGAAAACGCAACTGGGAGCGGCGAACCGACACGCTCCCCAATTGCTCTACGACTGTGCCATCATTCACACAGAACGTTATGAATTTGATCAAGCACTCGATGCACTAAATCATGCCGAAGCTGGCTTTGAACAACAACACGCCTCCGACAAAATCATCGAAGTTCGCCTACAGCAAGCGCGAATCGACTTACGGAAGGGGCGTTTGCCTGCACCAGAGGTTATCGCCGATCTCGAAATTCGCTTAACAGAGTTGGCTGAACACGATATCAAAGCGCGTGTCCTGCATCTGTTGGGACTAATTTATCTGCGACAGGGCAACCATGATGTCGCCATCCGTCATTTTGAGGAGTCGCTTGTTCACCATAGAACAGTCCATAATTCCGCTGGATTAGCAAGTGTTCTACAGGACTTAGAAGTTGCTTATACCTTGTCCGGACGCATGCAGAAAGCAGGCGAATCCTTACAACAAGCGGTGGCAATTTGGCGGTCATTAGGGCGGACAGATGCGCTGGCGGCAGTGCTGAATAACTTAGGCTTTCATTATCATCAACAAGGCGATTATCAAGAGGCGCATCGCATTTTTAAAGAAGGTCTAAGTATTACGGCGCGAACATCGGATAAGCGTGCAATTACTGCATTACTTTGGAGCATGGGCGATTTGGAACGCGATTTGGGGAAGTTACAAGATGCAATGCGAGGGTATCAACGCGCATTAGAAATCAGTAGCAGTCGTGATCCTTTTTTGCAAACCTCGCTATGGTTGAGTCTGGCAACCGCCGCACGCTGGCAAGAAAACTACGATG
The DNA here is from genome assembly GCA_028284565.1 of Anaerolineae bacterium. Next base: position 7,401 of record JANQRM010000347.1, read on the forward strand.
ATGCGCTCTATTTTGCTCAAGAAGCCAAGACAATTGCCGAAACGAATCATTTTCAGACCGAGATACTCGTGGCACAAGCCATGACTTGTATCTTAGAGGAATTGCTTCAGTATCACAACAATAGTGCCGAGGAACTGGATACTATCCTGCAACAACTCCTTGAAAGCAACGCTCAATTAAGCTGGATACAAGTGCTTGGTTTTCGGGTTTCTATGGCGAGCTGGGTAGGCAATGAGACTACCTGCTTCAAAATTCTGTCCATGGCAGAAGAAATTGCGAGTGACAACGGTAACATTCAACCCTTAATCGCTGAGATTTGCCATAGTCCATCATTGAAGCGATTGTTCCACGATCACAAAGATAGTTACCCGAATGTAAGCTTTGCAGTACAACGCTTAGAATCTCAACAGGTGACCGAAACCCAGTCAGCAAACGAACCTCAATTGACTGAAACCTATAGTTTGCGGGTTTATACCTTAGGGCAAGAACAAATCGAGCGTGATGGTGTGCTGGTGGAATCGACAGCATGGCGCGCGAAAAAAGCCTACGAATTCTTTTTGTATCTCCTTTTTAAAGGTGCGAAACGCCG
>JANQRM010000378.1 GCA_028284565.1 Anaerolineae bacterium
TGATAGAGTGTGAATAAGTAGCCCAAGTTCTCGAAATAGACGAGCATTTTTTCAGGAGATAGACGCGCTTGAATGTCCAATACCGCCAGACATTGCTCATGTGCCAGCCCGACGCAACTCGCACCTTGTTGCTTCCGACTCACCCCGATGTGGATGCCTTGCTCGGCAAAGCGTTCTTGTAGACTGGCTAATATCGTCTCAATTGCTTGATTTGCCTGTAACAGAATCACGACTTGTCCCGCGAATAACCCCGCCACCGCTTGCAAGCCCTGATGTGTCAAAAATTGATTCACTTGCCGATACAAACGCATGTAAGATATGCCCGCATCGCCATTCGCAAGGAGCAACATCAAAAACGGCTCGCGTAAATCGACACCATAACGGAGCGATTGGTCCGTGAGGATGGTTTCGCGTCCCGCATCGCCTTCAATAAGTTGTGTTAAGAGTGTCCCTTTGAGTGAGGCTTCTGCACTTTGCACCGACTCTTGGTGGAGCATCATCAACGCCGCGATGGTCGCCCCACTTTCGACAGCCATCAGGTCGATTTCCGTCAGTTCATGGTCATCCGCGATAATCCACATATAACCATAAATCTCCCCATGCACCACCACCGGAGCCAAAATCCGTTCCATCTCCAAACCGACATGAGGCATCTTTGGGATATGCACCGCGCGCAAGGTCTCGCGTATCTGGGGCAATATCTCATCTTCTAAGGCTTCGACCAGCTTGGGATTGGTACGACCATGCAACATCGTATAGCGTCGCGCCTCGTCCACTTCGGCGATATTTTTATTAGCGATGGCTTCAAAGCGTTCATTTTCGATGCTAATCGAATGTCCTACCAACTCAGCTAGCATCTCAGCGAGTTGTGTGAATCCACCCCCTTCTAGCACGAGTTCCGTCAGGCGTTGATGGATATGTAAGGCACGTTCCACCCGTCGCATATTCGCTTGAGATAAATGCTCATTCACGGCTTTCGCAATATCAACGAAACGTTCCTGAAAGGGGATTTCAATCAATGGGAAAGCGAGTTCATCCGCAATCTCGCATAGATAATCGGGGATTTGCTCGATATAGCGTCCAGTCGTCAGGATAAGACCTGCGACACCTTTATCGGCGAGGTCTTGCACATAGGTCTTTTGCTCGTCGATGGATTGAGGCATGTTGAAGGCGGTGGTCAACACCAACTCACCGCCATTCAACCAGTCGGCGGCATCTGGCACACCCACATTATGCACCCACTTCACAATGCGCGATAATCCCGCTTGCCCCGCAACAACCCGTGCGCGCGCAAAGGGCTTGAGTTGGAGTGTTTCATTGACTGTCAACATATAGAAATTATCTCAGGGAAAGCAGGTAAACGTAAGGGCGTACAGCTGTACGCCCCTACAAAGCCATTCATGAATATTGGGTGTTAATAGACCCGCACCGCATCAATGGGACCACGGATGGTAATAAAGGGGGCGAATATCCACCCGACTTGACCTTCATAGCGCACCAAGAGCCAGTAACTTGCACCCGCACGAATCGAGCGTCCCAAAATCTCGACTTCATCGCCCCATGGTATCTGACTCATGCGTTGATTACGGACACTCGGACGCACGCGGAAATTCATAATCGCACGGGTAATCCCACGCACCCCAATATCAGGCGGGGGCGACGCAGTGGCAATATCCACTTCGGAGTCGATAATAGGCACAATATTGACATCACCCGTTATCTGGAAGTAGCGTCCAGAGACCCAGCCCGTTGTAATGTCATTGAATTGGATGAGATACCATGTATAAATGCCCTCATTCAAATTCCGCGCCAGCACGCTATAGGTCACATCTGGGCGCGCCACCGCAATCAAGGACGCACCGAGGAAGGGACTCGTCCGCACGGATAAGCCCCGAACAAAGACGACTTGTCCCGTCACCACCGGCACGGGTGAGACAGCAGGTGTTCCAGTTCCCGTGCCACCTAAGAAGTACTCGACCTGCAAGACGGCGGTTCCTGTATCGCTAAAATATTCGACGACGAGAGTATGCGCGCCGGCAGTCATCGCGCGGGAGACCGTATCTGTCGTCAGGGGACGGCTGATAAAATTATCCAAAATCAATACCCCATCCACATACAAGCGCACACCATCTTCGGCAGTGATGCGGAAGTCATAATTGCCATCTTGGAAGGTCTGTGTGGAGCTAAAGCGGACAGAGAAATTATCTGCCACCACACTCGTCATCGTCGTGCCATTCCCATCCACAGGCTGTCCGGGCCAATTCACATTAATGCCCGTTGGGAAGGTTCCGGTTTGGGCGACAACATTGCCACAACTCACACCAAGGTCGATGCAGTTATAGAACTGTCCAGCCCAGTTGACCCCGAATTCGGCAGTGACAACACCCACCGATAGCAGGCTCATCACACTGATTAGCAAAATGATAAAAAGCATTTTGGGTCGAGAAAATCGGTTCATCGTCGGGTTCTCCATCGGTTACACCCTGTCAATCACAACCCTATTATAACGCGAACTGCCCACCCTTGCGGGGGTTTGTAGTACAGATTGCCTATTTTGTAGCATTCAGATGTCAGAAATCAGATGGTCAGATGCAATAAGAATACTATACTTGTACCATCCTCAAACAACGGACTGATGTCCACAGTGACTGACTGTATCCTCAGCGTTTCTCAATGTCCCATCCTAAAACTGTATATCTCACGTATCCAGACCGTCTCTGTCGCTATATCGCGCATCGCATTGCCCATACTCTACAAGAGACCTATGGCTATCATGTCATCCTCTCCGCGTGGGATAGACCATCCCAATCCCTCCCCGAAGCCTTTGACAGTATTATCTCCTCTCAACATTTCATCTTTTTGACGACTTGGACAGCATTGAGAGCTCATTCAAACATTAATTTACTTTGGGATTATTTGGAATGTGCCTACTATTCAGGACGACAGTGCCATTGGATTGTTCCCTATGACTTTAGCTGGGGTATCTCTAATATTCACGATGGACATCGAATGCCAAAACGGGATTGGCTACAATATCGTGTAGTTCACGATGACTTTGACATCGGTATCTATATCTTACACGTACACATGAAAGGAGACGAACTTTTTGAAACACCTCCAAGTATTGATTCCACAAGTCCCAAGATTGTCGAGCCAACGTCCGAACAACATAATGCAGAATATCAATTTAATCTAGGCGAACAAAGACAGTTTCTTGCGGAAATTTACAATAGAAGTTTCAATCCTGAAACCAAATCCCACTATGAGCGAGCAATTGAATTATTTCCAGAATATGCCGAAGTCTATTATCAGATGACATATTCTTATCACACCCTATCAAACAAGAAAGGACGTAAGGAATTGTTGGATAAAGCAATCCAATTTGACCCAACCTGTGCCAGATACTATGCACGACGAGCAATCATTCAAAAACGACTTCAAAGTTATGAATCAGCATTAGAAGACATCAACCAAGCGATTCAACTCCGCCCAGAATGCACAACATACATTTGGGATAGAGCCGAAATTTATCATCAGTCGGGTGAGTATGAGAAAGCCATTGTTGATTATGATGATGTGTTAGCATCAGGCTATGATAATGAATATGCAATCACACGCATCATTAATCGTCGCACAGTTGCCTATCTACAATTGCAGAACTATGAAAGGGTGATTGAAGATACGACTTCAGCCCTCGATATGTATCCCAATTATCGAGGTTATTTTCTACGAGCCTGTGCTTATCTTGAACTCCATCAATTCGACCTTGCGTTAGCCGATATCGATAAAGCAATCGAAATTCATGGTCCAAGCTCATTCCAAAAGAAACGTGACGAAATCCTCCAACGCCAAGCCGATTTTGAAGGATGATATTCATCAAATGCTATCAATTTGAAATCCGTAGGAAGTGAGTACAGATTCCATTTATTTACCTGTTTTGCTTGTTTTTCACCGCCTAAAAAATCAGCATAACAGGCGAATACAAAATCCCAAATCCACCGTCTGAAATCTGTCATCTGACCTCTGATGTCTACGCATACACTTCTGGATTCACACAATGAGGCAATCGCTCACCATTAACCCCAGCCAGCACATTCTCCACCGCCAGCATCGCCATTTGTTCTCGTGTCCCAATACTCGCACTGCCAATATGGGGCAAAATCACACAATTGTCTAAGGTCAGCAATTCATCATCGAGTGGTATTGGCTCAGGGTCTGTCACATCCAACCCCGCCGCCCAAATCTCGCCTTGTTTTAAAGCACGAACTAAGACTTTCGCATCCACCACACCGCCCCGCGCTGTATTAATCAACACCGCCGTTTCTTTCATCAAGCCTAATTCACGCGCACCAATCAGATGCTTTGTTTTATCCGTCAATGGCACATGCAAGCTGACAAAATCACTTGTTTTCAGCAGGTCATCTAAAGATACTTCCTCAGCCCCCAATTCACTCGCCGCAACATTGTCACTCCCGCCATGATACAGCAGTCGCATGTTGAATCCCTTTGCCCGCTTTGCCACTGCCTGACCAATCCGCCCCAAGCCGACAATCCCCAAAGTCGCTCCATAGACATCTTGTCCCGTCAACACGGTTGGATGCCATGTCTCCCATTTGCCCTCTTTGATATATCGTTCCGCTTCAATCAATCGTCTTGCTGTCGCCATCAACAAGGCAAACGCCAAGTCTGCCGATGTCTCCGTCAGTACACCCGGCGTATTCCCCACTGGTAAGCCCCGTTCCGTGGCGGATGCTACTTCGATGTTGTCATAGCCCACTGCCAGATTGCTAATCACCTTCAGATTCTGTGCTGAATCCATCAACTGAGCATCAATCGTATCCGTCAGTAAGCATAGCAACCCATCTACTTCCCTGACCATCTCCAACAAGGTCTCATAAGGTGGTGGCAATTCATCTTCCCATAATGTGACTTCCGCCCCCTCATGCAGGCGTTTCATCGCTTTTTCTGGAATCTCACGAGTCACCAGTACGCTTGGCTTTGTCATGGACAATCCTTCTTTGTGGTTGATTAGGCTTCTAATTCTCTGAGGATAACATCCATCAATGCAAGTAGCACATTTTTGACCGATTCTTTATCCGTCGCCACACAAGGTACAACGGGGATGTCGTCTTCGATGCGCAGAATAAGGCGAATATCATTTGCATCCCACGAATCAGGTTGGTCTTGTTTGTTGACAGCAACGACGCAAGGCGCATTGATAATATGATTTGCAGAATGGATGATATGCTTGGCTTCCAGAAAGGTCTCTGGTTTTCGACCATCAACTATAAAGACTATGCCAATTAAATTTTCATCTTCTGCAAAAGTGTTCCACAGTCTATCATGTCGTACTGCGCCCGGTGTTCCAAAAAGGTAAGCTCTACTATCTTCATCAAAAGAAATTCTCCCAAAGTCTAAGGCGGTTCATCTTTTTCCACAATGAATCGTCGCTCAGTCGATACAACCAGTATTTCACTAATTGAACGAATAAACTCAGTCTTGCCCGAATTAAATGCACCTGTAACCAATATTTGTAGTGTTGACATTAATTCACTCAATATCGCGCAGGATAACATCCATCAATTCTAGCAGGACATTCTTGACGGACTCCTTATCCGTCGCTACACACGGCACAACCGGAATATCGTCGTCAATATCTAATGCAATTTGGATGTCGTTGGGGTCCCATGCGTCTGGATAGTCTTGATAATTGGCAACGACAATATAAGGCACATTCATTAAATCATTAAACGAATGAATACTTAACATTGCACTCAGAAATGTTTCTGGACTTCGACTATCTACCATATAGATAATTCCAAATGAATCATCGAAAGCGTCAGCCATAAACCAAAGTTTTTGAGGTCGAAATGTATCAGATGTACCAAAAAAATAGAGTATCAAATCTTCATTGATGGTAATTCGCCCAAAATCCATAGGATGCAATGGAGGAGGGTCGCCTGATCCGGGAACAACAGGAATCTCACTCACAGATTTGATGAACTGAGTTTTCCCCGATTGCTCAGTTCCTGTGATAAATAACTTTAGGAAAATCCCAAATGGTGACGACATTGCATTTACAGAAAGAACCCACGTCGTTTGCGTTTAACTTTGGCATGAGTCAGTGTCGTCAGTCCCCCGCCATAGAGATTGAAGAGCGGACGTTGCTCTTCTAATAACTCATCAATGCCCCGCAAGCTCCCCCGCAGATTAAGGATTTCAAAGAATGCACCTTGCTCTGTAGTCAGTTGTTGGGTTGTCTCTAAGTCCAGTTCGGCATCCCATCGCCACTTTTCGGGATAATAGTAATAGTAAATGAGGTAGGTTGCCGCTGTGAACAGTGTCACCCCCCGATTGTCATAGCTGTAGAGGTCACGTCCCTGTTGGTAGAGTGCTTCTGCTATCAGAGTCAAACCACTGACAGTCAATAGATGATGGATATAATTGTCGGATGATTCCGTATCGGCATAGGGTCGCAAATAGCCTTCGGGATGAATCTGATTGTCCACTGCAACCCGATAGACTTGCTCGGCATTATCCAATGAATCCGTGTTGTTTGTCAGGATGCCGTGTATCGCCTGTGCCAATGTCACCCAGACGGTCTCGAAGTAGGTATCACTATCGGCAGGTATGTCAGGCAGGGTTCGTTCTTTCGCTTGTGGATGCTCCCGCAGGAAGTCGATGATTTGCATCAGGGTCACGGCTTGTTGAGCTTGTTCAACGGGTGTCTCTGCGGAGAGTGACAGATGTTGCGGTAAGTCTTGGCTGGCGATTCGTCCTGCGCCTTCATCATCCAATAGACGATACCTCAGCGCATGCCAATAGGTATTTTCCAGACGAAAATCGGGATTTTCCGTCTCTAATTTTGCCCATGCTTCCGCAAAGAGTGTATCCTCCGCCTGTTTTTTGGCGATTTCAAGCTGTTGTTCACTGAAAAAGAGTGCAAAGTGTTTCATGTCCTCTATCATTTTTGTTATAATAGTCGAATACCAAGTCGCACTAGCCTAGCCGACGGTGACAAGGTTGTTAAGTCGCAATTCGCACTACACCGTCCGAGAATTGAAGGGTCGTCACTGTGTCTCAACCGAATTCACCCAACCGTCCGCCCAATCCCAATGCGTCACCGGACAACACCAATCCAAAAGGGGCATTGGTACAATTGCGGGAACGGATGCAAAAGGCAGTCGCCGAATATTCGGCAGGCAAGCTCAATTCGCGTCAATTTCAGGCGATCTATCAGCATTATACAGAGAAGCGCGTCATCATCGAAAAACTGCTGGAACGTGACCCCGATACGGACGCATGGAAATCGGTTGTCAAGCCGGGACACACGGGACAACTCCGCCGATTGCATGAATCGCGCCCCATTCACTATGCAATTTTCCGACGCGGTGAAAAGCGACCTGTACAAACCGGGGGTAAGCTCCCCCGTGTTGCCGCTGAGCAAATCCACAAATTGTTGCGCGTCCTCTTCTCGATGAAGAATCCCCGTAAAGGCTTGGCTCGCAAGTCGATGGGCAATGGCATGTGGTTGGTACTCGCTTTGGGTGACTATTCGATGACGATGGTGACCTTCTCGCTACAACCCACATCCCTACAAATCGAGCGCATCCGTGATATGCATGACGACTTTGAACGTGCCAACATGCGTTCGCTCCGTCGTGGATTGCAAACGGAGCGTCTGGTCTTCCCTCAACGCGCACTGATAGAACAATAAGCAGAACATTTCATCCTAAACAGAAAATTCAAAAGGATTGTGCATTCATGCAACTCAATCTGCCAATATTGGATTCACTAAGAGACAGCCAGAGTATCCTCATCGCAGGTGCAGGAGGCGGGTTTGATGTCTTCTGTGGGTTGCCGATTTACTTCACCTTGCGAGAGATGGGAAAAATGGTTCATCTGGCAAACTACAGTTTTACCAATTTGGATATTGTAAGTCATTATTGCCAAACCACCATCTTGGAGGATAGCTATCTAGTTGGCGCACAGGCAGGTGTCCCCTCCGATTTCAATTTGAGTTATTATCCAGAAGGCTACTTATCACGCTGGTTCAAAACGCAACAAAATGAAGACATCACCATCTGGATGTTTGATCGCACTGGTGCGAAAACTCTGATACACCTCTATCAGATACTGATTGACCATCTGAAAATTGATGCCATCGTATTGATTGATGGCGGAATCGATTCATTAACGCGAGGGGATGAAACGGGTGCAGGCACATTTTTGGAAGATGCTATTTCGCTATGTGCTATTGATACCTTGAACATTTCGACAAAGATTCTTGCCTGTTTAGGGTTCGGTGCAGAATTAGAAGTTTGTCACTATCTCTCGCTTGAAAATATGGCAGGACTCGTCCAAGCAGGTGCATTCTTAGGGAGTTGTGCCTTAACTCCACACATGCCAGTCTATCAACACTATGAATCAGCCAGTCGCTATGTTTGGGAACAACCCAGTCATCATAAAAGCCAAATTAATATGCGAATAGTCTCTGCAACCAATGGAGAGTTTGGCGACAATCATCTCTATGATGATTATGAACCCTTAAAGGTCTTTGTTTCGCCCTTGATGTCCCTTTATTGGTTCTTTGATGCACCAGCCGTCATTGAGCGAAGTTTAATTGTTGATGCAATTCGAGATACAAGAACAATCAAAGAAGCGCATGAAGTATCAATTCAGCTACGGAAGGCATTTGAATCTAAAGCAAGACAGCATCGAGTGATTCCTTACTAGTGATGTTGCTCCTGCGAATTGGATTGTGTATCCAGATTATCACCTGACAACTCATCTGACTGATGTGCCTCTCCCAAACGGGATGTTGCGTTGGCTTGCTGGCTTGCTTTGCGTAGGGTCAATGCCAATTGATTGACATAATGCATATGTCGTCCCATGTCATAGACTTCGAGTGGATTGGCAGGCTTGCTTTCGATGTGAAGGCGAGTGGTTTGTGTATCAAGGCGTTGCAGTTGAATTGTGACTTTCGAGAAGTCCGTCACATCTTGAATCCCGATGGTCTTCGCACGTAGCCCCGCTTCGATACGCCCCGTGTCTCGGTCTTCTGTGTGAATCTTGAGCCTCTGCTTGCTACGGATGAAGACTTTCGATTGTGGAATGTCGATGCCATCCAACTCCTGAAGTGCGTCCATTGCCATGTCGAATGCCATCTCAAACACGACATCAATTTCAACCGTGCGCGCTTGATGAACATCCGTCTGGTCGCCTGCTTTCTGCTTCTGTTGGAACGCCGCTTGATGACGATGATGTTGGATAGCGAGTGCCAGTACACCGAGTATCAAGGTGATGCCAGCAAATCCACCCGCGACCAGCGTACTCACTGCCACTCCTCCACCAATGAGCATCCCTTGAGCATACATCACAAGGAAGGTGAGAATCACCATAATAGCGAACAAGGTGGTGTGTCTCTGGATACGACTCATGACTTCTTCAATCCAACTTAGGTATACAGTTTGTCATTACAAGATACCATAAGAAAAGGGAATTCTGTATCAAGGGAGTTCGAGGATACGCTCAATTCTCGGATGCTCGTACTCTGCACCTGCTGTCATCACGAGGAGATTATCCCGCACCCGCACCATGCCTCCATGATGGACATGCCCACACAAGACAATCATCTGCGAAGTCGGATATTGCACGGCAAGGTCAAGCAAGACATCCCCAATGGCTTTGCAGGTGAAATGCGGCAGATAGGGGTTGTCATTGTCGGGAAGTTGCCCTTCATACCAGCAGGCTTCTTGGAAAGGTGGCGAATGAGTCACAACATACACTTGTCCATAATGGGCAAGCGCAAGCGACAAAGTGCGACGGAGATAGTCGGCTCCTTCTTGCCCAAGAGACTGCAACTTCTTAAACCGCGTTTCCTTCGATAAGCCTGCCAACTCTTGAATCATTGCATAATCATTCAAGCTGATGTCAGACATCATGAAATCGCCATAGCCTCCATCCGACCAGCCCCCATGCCCAACCAACGCCACCGTTGAGGACAAACGCACCAAACCTGCTTCGGGTAACCAGATGAGATTGCTGATGTCTTGGGTTAATCGACGGACACCATCCCGTACACGCCCAATACTTCCTCGATAATAATCATGATTACCCAAGACAAAATAGATAGGGATGTACAGATGGTCAGCAATACGCCCCAAATAGTCCTGCAAACTCGGAGCTTCGCCAATATCCCCAGAGATGATTAATGCGTTGACATGCGTTTTGGCAAGTTCATTGAGGAAAGACTCAATCTGTTGTGTCCCAAGAAAATTGAGGTGAATATCCGTCATCCATGCGATGCGTTTCAAGCGAGATGCTCTCCTGCATTGACATGGATAATCGCACCCGTTAAGAAGGTCCCTTTTGTCAAATAGGTCACGGCTTGAGCGACATCATCCGCCTTGCCCGTGATTTGTAAAGGATTCAACTTGCCGACTTCTGCCCATGCTTCATCCGTCATCTCACGTCCAGCTGGTTTCATCACGGGACCGGGAACAACAGCATTAACCCGCACTTTAGGTCCCAAACTGACGGCACTGACTTCGGTAAGAGCTTTTAATCCCGCTTTGCTGATTCCGTGATGGGCATAGTCCGCCCACGGTGAATCGGCTCCCCGATCTAGGATATTGATAATCACGCCACCATCTTTATTATCTTGCATCAACGGTGCAATGTGCTGTGTAAGGAGAAAGGGAGCGCGCAAGTTGACATTCATCGTCAAATTCCACTCGTCGAGCGTAACTTCGTTCAGGGTTCGCTTCTGGAAGGTGGAGGCACTATTCACCAGAATATCCAACTTGCCGAAGTGTTCATTAATCGAATCAAGAATGGACTGGATGGACTCAGCTTGACTCAAGTCCGCTTGAATCGAAAAGGCATCCACCCCTTCCGATTTAATATCCCGTAGCGTATCGCGCACTTGATCATCCGTCGCCGAATGGTAATGTACAAGTAGATGCACCCCTTCTTTTGCCAATCCCAAGGCAATCGTCCGCCCGACACGATGAGCCGACCCCGTCACC
>JANQRM010000382.1 GCA_028284565.1 Anaerolineae bacterium
CGAAGTCTTACCGGAATATCTGCCCTTGACCAATGGGGATGCCGACTTAATCGGGGATGTCGTGGCAGAAGATACAGGCGTGGCGGTCTTCACCCTTGCAGAACTACAAATGCGAGATGGACCCTCGCTCTCGGCTGGAAGTTTGAATCAGACCGTCCCTCAAAGTGTGACCGTGCAGGTCGTCTATCGCAATCAGGATTCGACGTGGGTCTATGTCAACTATCGTGGGGTGTTGGGCTGGATTTCCACCTTTCTCATTCGGGACAATCCCAACTTAGAGAGTGTGCCACTTGCACCCGGTTTACCACCCTTAGCGCAAGCACAAGGCATCGTCGTCCCACCGGAGATTCAACTTGACCAAGTGGAGCGATTGCGTGCTTTTGTCATCGCTAGCCGAGATGTCTCCAATCAGTTAGCGATTTTCTGGGAAGAAGTGCTGAATGGGCAAACCATGCCTTGCGAACCGCCACCCTTTCTTGCCTTGTATCCTTATACTGAGCAGGATGTCCAACAATTGCCCGAACTCAATCGCCTTGTCCCACGCCTCGATACGGGCATTGAGAATCTGAATTCAGCTATCATACCTCTAACTCAATGCGGTGTTTTTGACCGAGAAACCGTCAGACTAGCGCGTAATAATGCGGTCAATGCTGGGATTATCTTCGAGGCGAGTTTAGGGCGGATTGACATCGTAGAGGACATTATCAACGCTCAGGTGGAGAAATAATCATGAAATCGAAAACAATCTTGTGGATACTCATCCTCTCGCTCATCTCCCTGCCCATCAGCGCACAGGATAATCGGGCTACAGAGACCATCTATGGACTGGTCACGGTGGATAACTCCTTTGTCCGTGTGGGTCCCGATTTTGCTTATACGGCTGTTGGTACATTGCCACTCAATTTCTCTGTTGTGATTTTGGGACGCAGTGGTGACTTTATCAACCGTTGGGATGGTCGTCAGTGGTTGCAGATTGAGTACAACGGCGGACAAGCATGGGTCTATGCGCGTCTGTTACGCGCGAGCATCGCTTTCAATTCGATACCACCTGTCGGGCGTTTGTTACCGCGTAATCGGGATGGGCGTGTGCCAGAAGGTTTCGATTTGTCGAGTGATGTCTGTAGCCAATGGCAAGGTGCATTTACCCAATCGGGCAACTTCGAGGCAGGGGACACCGAGATTGTCGTGACTTATCCTACGCTTCAAGGGGCAAATATTTATAGCGTCATTGTCATTTCACCGACGGGCTTCCGCACACCGTTTGATAGCACGACTGGAACAGCGCGCATTCTACTCAATCGCTTGCCCAATACTGGTGGAGTCTACACGTGGCGAGTTGCTCCTTATTGGACGGATAGCTTCCGTCGCAATCGCGCGCAACAAGTGTGCCTCTTACAAACGGGTGGTATGTTTGAGAAACCCGTCACTGAATTTAATCGTGCCGGTTCGAGATGATTGATTGCATTGCTCTCTGGGATACTAAGTTCTGTTGACATTTCTAATATTTGTGCGATTTCATGTGCTTTTTGCCCTCGCCGTAAATCCCTCTCTCACTTCGCTCCATTTCGTTTCGATGGAGAGGGACTCATATGGATTAGAGAGGACTTCTTAGATTTGTGATATGATTGAATGTGTGCTGAGATAGCTCAATGTTTATTTAGTAGAGACGAAAAAGAATATGCTGATTAAAAATGATTGCGACCATTCTTGGGAATTTGTTGGGAAGAAATCTAGTGGAGGAAAAGATTATGATGTAAGTAAATGCATAAATTGTGGTGAAACAAAAGAATTCTTACTCGGAAACACTGAAGATGCCGATCGCACTATGGGTTATGAGTATGGACATTGGGGTCCGCGTCAGGATGACGCAGTTTAGGGAGATTGTCTTTGTGTTGAATTGCAAATTTCGAGCAACTGTAAAACGTTTACAAAAATGTCGAATAATTCTCGGATATGGTATGAAAATCATAAGAGAAAGTAGGCTCTATGGAGCAATCTTATGTTTTTGATACATTATTTATAGCTGGTTTTTACTACCCAGAATATATCTTTTGTGTAGTAAAGTGCGGATCGCCTTTTTATCATCTTATTCAAAAAATTAACCCATTCGGCGAACTGTGATGAATGGATTGTCAGAAGGGACATCAATTAACGACACGTAGCCGTCGCTCCAGTGGATTTCTAAGGACTCGACGATGGTATCTGAAGGAAAGCCAAAGTGAATTCGGCTTGTATCTCCAGAAAGATACCCACTTGATGATTTAATGTGTCGATAAAAGTTACCGGAGTTGGTCTGCAAAATCAGTTCTGTACCAATTGCACGCGAATTAAAGCTGTTGTCCCAAATGACATCGACTTGCAAACTCCTACCACTACAGAGCTGATTCTCAAATAGCTGAGCCGGATGACGGAGGTTATTGACGACAATATCCAAGTCACCATCATTATCCAAGTCTGCCATACTCATGCCACGCCCACTGGCTGTCGAGGCTAAATTCCATTCGGGCATGACGATAAAGTCATTGTTCTGGCTATTCCAGAAGGCTTGGTTCTCTTCGACCAATTCATGATTATCAAGGTGTGCGAACATCGTGAATTCAATGAACCCATTCACGATATACAAGTCAAGGAAGCCATCTTGATCCAAATCCCCAAACTTGCCTGACCAGCTCCAACCAGACGCATCAATTGCCATATCCGCTGCATAATTACCAAACGATTCATCTGGTGTTTTTTGCATGAGCAAAACATTTTCCATAACCTGCGGTTCTGCAGGATTGCGGGCTACATTATGCATCGTTTCCATGATTGGTTGCCATGCGGACAGAGTCGCTTCATCGTCGTTATAGGGCTTCATATCTGTCGAAAAGAGTTCATTAGTGCCATCGTTATTCAAGTCAGCAACGTCATAACTCATGGTGCTATGGGTCATCGTCTGGAAAAAGCTGGAAATTTGCCACCTGCCCTCCCCTACCCTCAAATAGAAATAGTCCGGAACGGCAAAGTCATTACCAACAACAATATCGAAGAAGCTATCGTCATTGATATCTGTGAGAATAATCGCTAGCGCTTGAGCTTCTATTGCCAGCCGTGTTGGGCGAAACACTCCATCGTCATTTTCATAGTGATAGACTCCCCCACGACCCTCAAGCAAGAATTCTTGTCCATAAGCATCGAGTAAAGCGGCATCATATGAACCACCGATAAGGTCGAGGTCGCCATCTTTGTCGGTATCGCCCCATGCAACAGAATAGAGTGGCTCCGCGATGTTCGGGAGAAATAGTTGCTCAAACTGCCCTCCTCCCAGATTGTGCCAGTATGTAGGTCCGGTGACGGTACGCGTGAAGAAAATATCCTGCCAGCCATCACCGTCCACATCAACAACCGTAACAGAACGCGAGTCGCCATGTGGGAGGCGTTCCACTTCAAAATTAAGATAGCCCTCGTTCCATAGAATCGAATTCATCCCGCCATGATTAGCAAGCACAATATCCAAATCACCATCATTATCGAGGTCGTTGATAGCTACACCACTCCCGTTGGCTTCAAATTGTCGTATCTCATCCCCGCCGGGGGTGGTTGTGATATGGTCGAGGGTGTGTGTGACGAATTGACCAGAGCAAGATGATTCGCTGACTTCTATACTGAGAGGTTCAACGTCAACAACAACATCCTGAGCCGAGCTAAGGGATGTCAAAAGCAAGATTAACAACCCAGCGCAATAACGGCGTATTATCATGAAAAAACCCTAATGGTTGAGTGTATCACGTTGAATCTAACGCCCACCTAGCCCACTCATGGAGATACCACGGATAAACCATTTTTGGGCAAAGATATATATGATTAACACCGGCACCATCGCCACCACAGCCGCCGCCATCATGATATTCCAGCGTGTACCATATTGCCCTTGAAAGGAACTCAAGCCAACCGGAACGGTTTGCATTTCATCGGAATTGGTCACAACGAGGGGCCATAGGAAGTCGTTCCATGTGGTCAGGAACACCAAGATACTAATCGCGGCGATAGCGGTTTTGCTCATGGGCAGGACAATACTCCACCAAATCCGCAACGAGGTTGCCCCATCGAGACGGGCGGCTTCGTCCAAATCGAGTGGCAGACTTTTAAAGTGTTGACGAAGTAAAAACGTACTAAATGCCGAAAACGCAGGCGGGATAATCAATGCCCAATAGGTATCCAGCCAATCCAGCCGATTAACGATGATGAAGTTGGGAACGAGTAGCACTGGAAAGGGAATCATCAATGCTGCCAGATATAAGATGAAGATTTTGTCACGTCCCTTAAATTTCAATCTGGCAAAGGCAAATGCCGCGAGCGATGAGGTTAATATCTGAATAATGGTGACAGCCGTTGAGACAAATAAGCTGTTCAGATAAAAGCGGTCAAAGGGCATTGACGTGAGTGCATCTTCATAATTTTCAAACATCAACTCTTCGGGAATCCATGTCGGCGGGAAGGTGAAGAGTTCCGGTGCGGATTTGAGCGATGTACTTATCATCCAGACAAAGGGTAACAACATAATCAAACTGCCGAGGATAAGCACGAGATGTAACGCTAAATTTCCCCATTTGATGGTTTGCATCGGTGCGCTACGTTTTCGTTTCACCGTTGTCATGATTCATCCACCTCGTAATGCACCCAGCGTCTTTGCATTTGAAGCTGAACGATTGTAATCATCAGAATAATCGCAAACAGCACCCACGAGATTGCCGCCGCTGTTCCCATCTTCTGATAACTAAAGGCATTCTGGTAGATGTAATAGACGATGGATAAGGTCGATTGGAGTGGGTCTCCCCCGCCAAGACGTGTCATCACAAAGGGTTCAGCAAAGAGTTGGAATGCACCGATCATCTGAATGACGAGCAAGAAGAAGGTTGTCGGGCTGACAAGTGGGACGGTAATATAGCGGAACCGATGCCAACGATTTGCCCCATCGACTTCGGCGGCTTCATACATGGTTTTGGGAATAGCTTGCAAGCCAGCAAGATATATCACCATTGTAAAGCCCACATTTTTCCACACAGTTAGCACGGCAACGGTTGGCTTCGACCAGAATGGGTCTGCCAGCCAATTAGGTGGTTGAATATCCCAGCCAGTTGCTTCAGCAATTTGCCATATCCACGAACTAATTAAGCCAGAGTCTTGATTGAACAACCACTGAAACACGGTGGCGGCGGCAACCACATTGGCAACCACAGGCATAAAATAAATGACGCGATATATTCCCAAACCGCGCAATCCCGTATTGAGTGCAACCGCCATCAACAAGCCAATCACCAATTGAAGCGGAACAATCGCAATGACATAAAAAACGGTATTGCCCAAGACAAGCGGGAAAATCGGGTCGTTGGTTAAGAGGTCGATATAATTATCTAGCCCGACAAAGGTGGGGTCATTGGTGAGTCTCCATTCTGTGAAACTCAAGCCCAATGACCCCAAAGCAGGTAAAACGACAAAGAGAATAAAACCAATGAGGCTTGGTAACAAAAATAAGTAGGCTTCAGATTGTTGGCGTGGATTCCAGCGGTCTAATCCAAAAAATCGACCCAAACCGGTATGTCGCCAACCTTCTTTTTTTGGTTTATCACTATCAACTGTACTGGAGATAGGTTCGACGGTTGTGTCCATGATGGCAATTCAGACTAATAAGACACGAATGAACTGCACGGAGCAGAACGAGCCTGCCCCACACAGTAAATTGATTGTGACTGAGGAAACGGCTTATCTTGGGTAACCATTCTCTGCTAGGAAATCATCAGCAGCGGCACAAATGCTTGCAACTGCATCTTCAACTGTTGCTTCACCTGACCAGATGGTTTGCATCCCCGGACCAATAATCGTACCATTCAGTTCATTCCATTCACCGAAAATACCCGTACGTCCGACTTTGGCGTTGTTCCCTTCGATGATGAAGGCTTCTTTATTGGCTGGTGGCGAGTCACTCCCTAAAAAGGCGTCGGAATTGGCGGTAGAGCGCAATGCTGGCAGAATTTCACCAGAGCGTGTGTAGATTTCTTGCCCGCCATCAGTACTTTGGAGCCAGTTGAGGAAGGTCCATGCCGCATCTTTGTTATCACTGAATGAACTCATTGTCCATGCCGCACCCCCAGCACCAGCCGAGCGTTGTCCGCCTTCTGGGATCGGGACAACCGCAACATCGTAATTCAGTCCAGCTTCATTGAAGATCGGCACTCGGCTAGCGTTCTGGATAATCATGGCGACTTGACCACTTTGGAAGACTGCGGCATCCCCACCTGCTTGGCTGAGGTTGGCATCAGGCATAGCATGATTGTTGTTCATCATATCCACGAAGAATTGTAGGGCTTCCACAGCTTCGGGTTCAGTCAAGGTACAACGGCTGGGATTAGTCATATCATCAAGGATACTCCCACCATTTTGACCAATCCACAGTTGATACTTGCCGGCTTCCATGCCAAGTGCATAGCGACTAACACGCCCACTACTGGCAACATCCGTCAGTTGGTCAGCCGCGGCAAGGAAGTCATCCCATGTCCAATCTTCATTGGGGTATTCCAAGCCCAGTTCATCAAAGATATCGATGTTGTAGTACAGCACTTCGAGACCAATATCACGGGGGAAGCCGTAAACTTGTCCATCATATATGGCAATATCGAGTAGTCCGGGCCAGAAATCGTCACGGTCAAAGTCGGATGCTTCAATGAAAGGATCAAGTGGTTCGAGAACACCATCCGCGGCATAACTGACAACGGGGAACAGGAAGGCAATATCGGGGATTTCGGATGAGTCACCCGATGCCCAAAGCGTTTGGATCTTGGTGAAATAATCTGCCCACGGTTCGTGCCAGATTTCAATGGTGATGTCGGGGTGTTCTGCCATAAAAGCTTCTGCAACGGATTCATGGGTGGCAACTTCTTCTGGACTACCCCAGAACGCCCATGTCACGACGGTATCTTGTGCGGTGACGGAGACAGTCAGCAAGACGAGCATCCAGACACCAACGAGAAGAAGACTAAAAAGGCGACGCATAGGAAACTCCTTAAATATGAAAATTGTTAGGATTAGTTTAACGGATTTTTATCGAATATTCATTACATGCTTCTAATTTCTCATCTCATGATGGTCCACCTCCGGGGTGAATGGTGAAGTCGTTATTCTCTGCCAAGACGGCTGATTCAGGTTTGAGACGCAAAATCTCATCGAAAAAGGGCGTTGAACCCGATGTCACACAGGCATGGGCATACAGATACATTGAGGCAGACCATGCTTGTTGGTCAAAGCCCATGGGATGTCCCGTATCGCCGTGCATCCATTCATTAAAGCCCCATTTGCCATCTGCCCCTTCTTTACAACCCTTTGCTAGTAAACATAGAATACGCTCGGCTTCATCAAACCACTGATGCCGAACCAATGAGGCGACATGGAATCCACCCACCATCAACCAAATTCCCCCATTGTGATATTGGTGGGGCAAATTCAGATTCCGACTGCGGAAGTACTCACGCCAATCCGCTTCGCCGGGGTAAATCGGTGGATAAATGGCTTTGGATGGATAGGGTTCGCTGATGTTAACCTGATACATATAGCGCAAGATATGTTCTCGGCGGTGTCCATCCGCTATGCCTGTCAAAATTGCTAGACAGTTCCCCAACGTGTCGCACCAGTCCCCATATTCACGGAACGCCACCCATGGCAGATAGTAAGGTCGGCTCGAAATCGTCCCGATATTATGATAGAGCATGAACCATTCCAATCTGATGGCTTTCAAGCGTTCCAGATGCTCTGCAAAATGGTCTGCAATCCAGCAACGGTCAATCCACATCAGCAAATTCAATCGTTCATGAATATCTGCAGGTAGATTGATAAGGTCATGGACGGGCTGGGTATTACTCATCACTTTCGCCATGGCTTCGTAGGCTAAGGTCACAGCGAAGTAGAGCGCATTGTCATAAAGAGTATTATAGCGTACCGAGACCAAATCCATCCAATTGGCGGCTTCGGGTATTTCGAGCAAGCCACATTCATTCATATCTTGGTATTCAAGCCATTGAATCGCTTTGGTAATCGTGTGCCAGTATTCGCTGAGGAATTGTGTGTCTTGAGTGGCGATATAGTACATATAATGGGTGAGGATATACCAGAGATTGGCATCCATCGCGCCTGCATTTTCGGTGCTGATATAACCACTATCCGGGTTCACATTGAGGGGAATTAAGCCACGTTGGGTCTGATGGTTGCCGAGAGTATCTAAACTCGCGCGGACACAATCAATCAATTCCTGATTTTGGTCGGCAATTGCGCCCAATGCTGTCACGCCCATATCCCTCGCCCAGACCTGTGGATAGCCTGTGGATAAGCCCGACGCACGAAAGCCGGTTCGTGTTGTACACTTCAACAAGGTTTCAACCGCTTTATCATAGGCAGTTGCGAGCAACTTGTCCTTTTTCATGACTCCCCCTCAACTCACTTGAGTATTTTAACCCCCATCAACAGCGACGTTCTCGAACAAATCTGATTCGTCTACTTTATTATGTATTGGCGTTGGATAGACACGAGTATAGCCCTGCTGACTCATAAATCGTTTTCGATACCACATGGGTAAGGTCACAAACCGTCCACGGAGTTGGCTTTTGTGGCAAATATTGGCTTCGTCCCACGCTTCCAAGTAATCTCGTAAGTCTATTTTAGCGTGAATCGGTTCGATATGTTCCAGAATCTTGAGCAAATCAATATCCTTGTTGTTACCTACCTTACGTGGATTTCTGCCTTTGAGTAGCGCATTGATAATCCGCCATCTGACCATCCCTTTTGAGGAACTGGTGAAGTAGAGTTTTTGTGGTTGATAAGGTAGTGAGTTGGTGACATAACTTGCATCATTGGCGATATCCCATGCCGAGCAAGTGGCTTGATTCATCGCAATATGGTCGGGGTGTCCATAGCCCCCATAGCGATTGAAGGTGACGATAACTTGTGGTCGCACGTCCCGAATGACTTCGACGATGCGTCGTGTCACATTTGCAGGTTCATGATTCCAAGTCCACCATAAACTAGCGGGGTCTTGCGAGGTGTCGCTCCCCATCATCCCGCTGTCTTTGAAGCCAAAGGTAAACACTTTTTTGAAGTTCAATTTCTGGACCGCACAGTCGAGTTCACTCAGACGCAGTTCGGCAACAGATTCATATTGCCCGTTCATCGCATCGGGTATCGTCCCCACATCGCCATTTGTCGCGCAAATCAAATACACTTCAACACCCTTCTCGACGAGTTTGGTGATGATGCCCCCCATCCCAAAACTTTCATCATCAGGATGAGCAAAACAAATCAGCAGGCGTTTTCCCATATTTATGTACCTTGTGTGAAGTAAACTCCTTAATAAATAACCGAAGAGTTACATGCTGACAAGCGATAGATGGGCTAGAGGTGGTTAGAGCCTTGTGATGTTCTGCACAATTTTGACACCCCCTACCCCACTCGTTATTATTGACCTGTTCGATTAAATTTATTGTGTAGATTGTTTATTTCATGAGTCGCTTGCCTGTCGTCGTTGGAGTTGGACTCACACCCTTTTCCTCCAATCGTGTGGATAGTAATAGTCGTGACCTTGTAGCCGAAGCGGTGTTGGATTGTCTGGCTGATGCAGGAATGGATCATCTCAATGCTGTCGAACATGGCTTAACCAGCTACGAAAGCGACCACTTCAATCGTCAGATGACATTGGGTGCAATCCTCCATGACACCATCGGGCTGACTCCCCTGCCGAATGTGCGTGTAGAAGGTGGTGGCGCAACGGGAGCCTTAGCTCTTCGTACCGCATGGGCATATATTCAAAGTGGCTTATGTGATTCGATCCTTGTCTATGGATGCGAAACGAATGGACGGAGTGTTTCCTCGCAAACGGCTAATCAACTCTTTGCCCTCTCCGCTGATGTCGATTGGGAGATGATGGTTGGTGGGACGTACACGGGCTTCTATTCGGCGATGATTCGCGCGCATATGGCAACATATGGCACAACCGAGGAGCAATTTGCTCATGTCGCTGTACGCAATCGCCACAACGCCCAATACAATCCCATCGCACAAAAACCCATGGACATCACAATTGATGATGTGATGCGATCTCGACCCGTAGCAGAACCGTACAAATTGCTGGATTGCAGTCTGCTAAGTGATGGTGCGTCCGTTATCCTTTTAGCAACGGACGAATGGGCGAGAGCAAATTCGCCAAAATATGCAGAACGTCCTTGCGTCTGTTACATCTCCACTGGATGCGGAACTGACACGATGCGTCTCGGAGACCGCTATCCTGACATCATGAATTTTCGTGGAAAACGCTACGCCGCCCAACAAGCTTACAAAATGGCGGGCATTGAGCATCCTATGCAAGCGATTGATGTCGCCGAACTCTATGACAGCTATAGTGGGGTCGAGATTCAAGCGGTAGAAGACTTAGGATTTGTTGAATATGGCGAAGGCGGAACGAGCATCGCGGATGGCACATTCGACCTTGATGGTGCGCTACCCGTGAATACAAGTGGCGGGTTACTCGGACGAGGCGCACCGGTTGGCGCAACTGGCATCGTCCAAGCGGTTGAAATCTGTCAGCAACTATGGGGCGAAGTCGATGAGAGACGACAGGTTAAGGACGCTCGTCGTGGACTCACGGACACCCATGCTGGAGTAGGGACGATTTGTGTAGTCAACATATTTGAACGGCGAGATTAACAGATGACTGAACAAATCCAGAGTAAAATAGACACCCAGATTGTCGACAATCCATTGGATATAGACTCCGATGCGTGGGCAGATTTCCGGCAAATCGAGCGTATCACCCTCGAATTGACTCAATCCTATAAACACAGCTTAGGTAAATACTCACACTTCTTCATCGAATTAGAGAATGGTCGCTTCTTTGGAACGAAATGCCTCGATTGCGAAAAGGTCTATGCCCCACCCCGCCCACTCTGTCCCGATTGCCTTAGTATCACCCGATGGCACGAACTCTCTGGAGAAGGCACACTCGAAACGTACTCCATCCTCCACTTCTCACCCGGAAGCAATGGCGATGTGCAAGCCTTAGACACACCTTATATTTTCGCTTATGTCTTGCTCGACGGTGCATCGACTCTCTTTCCGCACTTGCTCAAAGCTGACATCAATCAAGTTGCGATGGGGATGCGCGTAACGGTACACTATGTCAATCATTCGGTTCACCACCCAATACATTTGATGCACTTCATCCCACTGGAAAACTAATGGCGATTCGCAAAAAGAAACTCATCAATGCCCCCCAGAATATCCTTAGTGACATGCTCAACGGCTTCGCACAAGCCTATGCCGATATTGTGCGTCTCACAGATAATGGCTTAATAGTCCGTCGCAAACCCAAACCCCAAGGCAAAGTCGGCTTGGTCATCGGTAACGGCAGTGGACACGAACCCGCCATGATTGGCTTAGTCGGCGAAGGCTTGTTCGATGTCAACATCCCCGGAGAGATTTTCACTGCCCCCGGACCAGAACGTATTGTCGAAGGCATCCGAGAAGCAGATAGAGGCGCAGGGGTATTGGTCTGTGTGTCACACCATGCGGGTGATTTGATGAATGCTGAACTCGCCCTCGAACTCTGTGAAGCCGAGGGAATCGAAAATGTCGAGATGGTGGTGCTTTATGATGATGTATCCAGCGCACCCAAAGGCAGTGAGCCAGAACGACGTGGGACAGCGGGCTTGTTCTTTGTCTGGAAGATGCTTGGAGCCTACGCCGAAACAAGCAGTGATTTAGCCCAGACCAAAGCGATGGCAGGGAAAATCCGAGACAATACTCGCACCTTAGCAATGGCATTGAGTCCCTGTGCCAGTCCCATCACAGGTGAAGCGATGTTTGAACTCGGCGAGGACGAAATTGAAATCGGCATGGGCGTTCATGGGGAGATGGGCATGGGACGACAGAAACTCGTCACTGCCGATGAAACCGTGGATTTGATGCTACCACACATTGTCGAAGACTTGCCTTTTGTAGAAGGCGATGAAGTCCTCGTGATGCTTAACAACAGTGGCAGTTTGACCTTGATGGAGCTATTCATTCTTTACAATCGTGTTGCACAACGTCTGCAAGAAGCGGGAATCAAAGTCTACAAATCGTGGATTGGTCCGTATGCCACCACGCAAGAGATGGCGGGATTTGCCATTTCACTCTGTCGGGTTGATGACGAACTCAAAGCCCTCTGGGATGCACCCGCCAACGGCGCGAATCTTAAGCAGGTTGGCACTTGAGCGAACTCATAGGGATCATCATGATTGAATAGATTGAGGAGATTCTAGTGCTTTCAGCGCACGAATCCTAGATGCTTCTAAGTGGTTGAGCAAAACAGCATTGAGTCGGTCTGGCGATTGATCGAATAAGGCATCAAAGAGTTGTTCATGCTCAAAATGGATCGCTAGCAGTTCATTATGACGGTAGCGTGGCAAAATGCTCAGCATCTGCGTATGAACATTCATCTGCTGAAATAACTTGAGCATCTGGGGCGTTCCGCCTTTGATAATAAACCGTTCATGCATTGCTTGGTCAAGCTGAATATATTCATCAAGAATATTAGACCAATTTTCATTCGCTTGAGAGACTAGGTCCTGCATGCGTTCTCGAATCTGATCAAAAAACTCAAAATCACTGGGTTCTAAGTATTTAAACAAACACAATGACACATAAAGTTCTAGAGCGCTACGAATCTTGTAATTTTCTTCAAGACGAGCAGAATCGACAATTGCAATGAATGTTCCACGTCGGGGTTGGACGTCAACCAGTCCTTCATTCTGGAGCAGTGTAAGGGCATCTTTCAAGGGTGTGCGACTGACCTGAAATTCGACCTCCAGAACTTTCAAATCAAGCTGTTCACCGGGATGAAATCGCTGGTTAAGAATATCTTGACGCAACAAATCATAAACGGTATTGCTTAAAGTAACCAAAGTATCAGGCTGTAAATCCATCAATTTTGAACAGTCTCCTGAAATTTCAGTTCATTAATTTGTCGTAAACATACCCTATTGTGATGGATTTATCAATGATAGAGGGCTGAAATTGGGCATTGAATCGTCGATATTCTTGACAAAGTTTGGGATTGTGTTCATAATCTGTTCAGAAATTCCATCTGAAATTTCAGTTATAAAGATTATTTAAGTCATTTTGAGCATACACAATGAGAGAACGAGGCATACAGGCTTTTTATTGGCAAGCAATATCTCTCTTGTCTCACTTAATTTGTTGCAACATCTACTTTCCCAAGCAGGTTGCCTCATGAGTGAACTCACCGGAACACTCACTGCAGAAATGATTCAAGCGATTCAGCAAATAATCAGTAATTCTAAAGATGAACTCAATCAACTCGACTCCGCATTAGGAGATGGTGATCATGGGACAGGTATCAGCACCGCCCTAGAAGATGCCAGCCAAAAAGTTGCCGAACTCAACTCCCCTACCCCAACCGATGTTTTTAAGACAACTGCCCTCTCGTTGATGAATCGCATGGGTGGCGCATCGGGTGCATTATTCGGCACGCTCTTCTTAAAGATGAGTACTACCACTAAAGACAAAACTGTCTTGTCTCATACTGATTTTGCGTCGGCACTTCAAGCCGGAATCGAAGGCGTGAAACAACGCGGTAAATCAGACTTAGGCGATAAAACCATGCTCGATGCACTCATCCCAGCCGGAGAAGCGTTTGCTGAAGCCGATAATTTTATGAATGGATTTCAATCGGCGATGTACGCATCACAAAACGGAGTCGAGCAAACTCGTGACATGGTTGCGAAACATGGACGCGCTAAATTCATCGGCGAGCGTGCAATTGGACATCCTGATGCTGGGGCGACCTCAGTGGCAAAAATGTTTCAAGCCATCTACGATTATTGGGAAACGAGAAATTAATTTATGGTAAAGTACAAGTTACGGGTCGGATACGTTGGGGTTTCCATTGCGTCCTACTTCGCATCAGAGCATCAAACACGTGAACGCGCCATTGAGGGACTCACTAAACTTGCTGAGACCCTCGACTT
>JANQRM010000385.1 GCA_028284565.1 Anaerolineae bacterium
GGCATCTTCGCAGGCTTAACCCAACTCTCAAGGCAAGATGGTATCATTCTTGCCCCCGCCATGATTTTGGCGATTCTCATCTACTGCCGATTGAGCGACAAACCCCTGCCCAAACGCTGGCTCCTCGCGATTCCTGTCGGTTGGCTCCTGGTGATGACTCCGTGGTTCCTCCGCAATTGGGAACTCTTCGGCGTGATGCTCCCCTCCGGCGCAGGGCGCACCCTCTTCATGACCAGCTTCATCGACCAATTCACCTATGGACGTGACCTCAATCTCCAACATTATCTTGATTGGGGCTGGGGCAACATCCTCAGCAACATGGCGATTCAAGCCCTCGCCAATGTGAAGATGTCTTATACCTTGCTCGATATCGGCTTGCCGGTGACTGCACTGCTCGGCATCGGCATGATGATTCACAAGCGAGACCGTGAGCGATTGTTGTTACTTGTTCTCCCACTCTCGATGACACTCGGCTTGTTTGTGTTCTACAGCTTCCTCACCCCCTTCCATACACAGGGCGGGAGCTTCAAGAAGAGCTATATGCTCCTGATTCCCTTTTTGGCATTTGCGGGTGCGTATGGCTTGCATCATGTCCTCGCGCAACGACGCATCGCCTATGCCATTACCGCCCTCATCGCTGGCTTCATGTTCCTCAACATGGTCGATTTATTCCGTAACGAGTTCATATTATTGAACGCCTATGAAAACAGTGTCACTGAACTCAGCCACCGCCTTGATGAATTAGGTGATACTAACGGGGACGACAAAATTACCATCATGACTCAAGACCCCTTCATGCTCAGTTATCATGGCTATCCCGCACTGATGATTCCCAGCGACCCCCTCGACCTTATCTTAGAAGCGGCTGAACGCTATCAAGTCGATTACATCTTGCTCCCTGCTGGACGTGATGCCCTCGACCCTATCTACGATGGCACCGCTACCGACCCCCGCCTAACCCTCATCGAAGTCGACGGACGCTTTGAATTATTGAGCTTTGCCGATTCGGATTGAATCCATCACCCAAAATTCCAGTTTTATGTTACGATTCACCCATGTCGATTTTCAGGACACAATTGAAAGCAGGCTTGTATGCGAAACAGCAAAATCCTAGACGCAATCCGACGGGGTGAATCCGCCCGCATCGCTATGATGGGACATTACCTCCCGCCCTTTGTGGCTTTTGCCGCCCAACTCGGCTTCGATGGCATCTGGCTCGACCTCGAACATCGCAACCTCAACCCGCGTGAAGTACAGGCATTGCTAGCCTTCTTCCATCGTTATGACATCGACTGCTTAGTCCGCCCCGCCACCCGCGAGAAAGCCCAGCTCTATCGCTACCTCGAAGACGGCGCGACAGGTATTGTCGTCCCTCATGTCAACACACCCGAAGAAGCCTATGCCATCGTCCATAGCGTCAAATTCCCACCAGTAGGCGATAGAGGTGTCTATCCCTCTAGCTTGGATACCAACTTTGGACAAGATACAGAAAACTATATCGTCCATAGCCTGCAAGAGACCTTCGTACTCGTCCAAATTGAAACGCCCGAAGCCCTTGATAATATCGACTCGATTTTGTCTATCACGGGTTTAGATGGAGTCTTTCTCGGTCCATCGGATATTCAACTACGGATGCAACATCTGCCTGAAATGGAACAGTCACCTTATCCACAGATTCTGGATGTTATCGCTTCCACGACGCGCAATCATGGCAAACTCTGGGGATCACTCGCCAGTTCAGTCGATGACTTACACGACCTCCATGTGAAGGGTGCGCAATTGCTCATGTGGGGCATCGACCAGCAAATCCTCCGCGACGGACTCACCCAAATCGCCAACGATTTCAACCGCGCGCTGGGACAAGATTAACACCAAACACAACTAATATTTGTAGGGGTCGAGGAGTGCTGTGTCTACGCGCACCCGATGTGTCGACCATAATTACTTAAATGCTGACCTGCTGACTGGCTGAAATGCGACAGAAAAACTAACAACCAATCACCAACAGCGAAAAACAGCCCTTTACCGCCTTACCCGAATCGCCGACATAATCACCAGCAATAACAATGACCCCACAAACGCCGTGAGAATGTCTTCAAGGCTGATACTAATCGCACCCAAGCCCAAATCAATCGGCAAGATTTCAAACAGCACCCCACCAATCAGCGCACCAATCAAACCGATCATGATATTCGCTAACGTACCATACCCTCGTTTGCGCCCACTGAACAGCACCCCAGCCAGCGTCCCCGCAATCGCCCCAATAATCAACCACACAATCAATTGAACAGCCGTCATGTTCGCATCTCCTGACTCACGTCCATTGCAGACATAATGCTAGAATTGACTACTTTTGGCAAGGGATTGGTTAGAAATACAGAACAAAGGTTCTTGACAACAACCTGCTTTTACGATAAACTATTCTAGAACAAATGTGTTGATTTCATGAATTAAATTGAATATCCATTGTTAAAAATCTATCAGATGAAATCGACAGCAAACTCAATTCTAACTTTTAACCGCCACGTGGCGAGAACCCCCTTGCCAACCGCCGAAAACATATTTGCTACCGCCGGCGGTAAATATGAATACCAACATTCCACAAACGAAATTCTAACTTTGAACGCAGAAAAACTAACAACTAAGAACCAATAACTAAAGACTAAACAACCATGCTCACACGCGACAAACTTTCACAACTCCTTGACGAACATGGCTTCGGAGACCATAAACAACAAATCCTCGAGCAATGCCAACCTGCCATCCACATTGTCCCCACCCGCGTCGAAGACGAATCCACCATTCCCATCGGCGCATCCAAACTCGGTGGCTCACCCGACCTACCCGAAGGCTTTGAATGGTTTCAGTGGGAAGACAAGCCACTGATCTTTATCGGGCAATTCCGTCTGTCAGAAGTCGCGCCATTCGATACACAAGACCTCTTACCCAAGTCAGGACTGCTTTACTTTTTCTATTCAGAAGAGTGGGAAATTTTTGGTGATCCCGAATCTTGGGGAGGCTGGGAAGTTCTCTATTATGAGGATGAAAATCTACCACTCAAGCGTTATCCCCATCCAGTAGATGAAAGTCCATACGACGACATCAAAGCAATGACACCCTGTATGCTAACGTATGAACCCCTTATGACTTTACCCCACTGGCAGTCATCATTCTACGAGCTATTAGCTCAAAAAATGAAATTAAAGCCTTGGGATGTTACGGATAAAATATTCGATATCAAACATGGTCGTCACTGGTTCTTTGGACTTGCAGATGCAATACAAGGTGATGTTTTGAAGGAATGTGTTGTATACGGTAATAATTTGACATGGGACGATTGGAAACGCGAAGAAGTCAAAAAGCAAACCGACGATTGGCAGTTACTCCTCCAAATTAATTCTGATGATGCGCTCGATAAAATGTGGTCAGACGGTGGATGCCTATACTTCTGTATTCGAAAGGAAGACCTCAAAGCGCGCAAGTTTGAGAAAACATGGGTCACGATGCAATGCGGTTGAATTTTGCCTCACCACAGCCTGCGCGTTATCATCATAGCTCCACAAAAAACTATCGGAGAACACCATGAAAATTGGTTTACAAGTTCCTTACTTCAAATTTGGCGACACCCCCATCCACAGCGGACTTGCCGACATCGCCAAAACAGCCGACGATGCAGGCTTTTACTCCCTCTGGGTGATGGATCACTTCTTTCAACTTGAAGGCATGATAGGACCCGCCGATGACCCCATGCTCGAAGGCTACTCGACACTGACTTACCTCGCCGCACACACTGAAAAGGTCAAACTTGGTACACTCGTTACAGGTGTGATTTATCGCAATCCCGGCTTGCTTGTCAAAACCGCCACCACCCTCGATGTCCTGTCCAACGGACGTGCTTATTTCGGCATTGGTGCAGGCTGGTATGAAAAAGAGGCGCAGGGACTCGGCTTCGACTTCCCCTCGACATCCGAACGCTTTGAATTACTGGAAGAGACCCTCCAGATTGCCCGTCAGATGTGGTCAGATAATCGGGGTGCATACGAGGGCAAGCACTTCCAGCTGGGCGAGACCATCAACCAACCCCAAGCTATCAGCAAACCCTATCCACCCATCATGATTGGGGGCATGGGCGAGAAGAAGACCCTACGCATGGTCGCCCAATACGCCGACGCAACCAATCTCTTTGCGCCAGCCGGCACCGACGTACTCAAGCACAAACTCGAAGTCCTTAAAGGACATTGCGAGAACTTAGGGCGCGATTACGACACCATCGAGAAGACCATCCTAGGCACGGTCTATGTGGATGGCTACCCCAGCACAACTGATGACATCCTCCAACATTGTCAAGACCTCGCCGACATCGGTATCGAACACGCCATCTTCAACATGCCCTACCAAACCCACCAACTCACCAATCTCGAAACCTTCGGCAAAGACATCATCCCCGCCGTCGCCGAGATGTAATTCCCAAACAAGCCATATTCTGTACGGGCGCACAGCTGTGCGTCCCACCTATATCCCCCAAACCCCTAACCATTGGGGGACACCACCCCTCCAAAGTCGCCTATACTAGAGAAAGGCAATCTTTGGATATGACCCATGACTCACAAAATCAAACGCAAATCCCAACCCAAGAGTCCCTTCCAACGCTTCTGGCAGGAGTTCTTATTCACCAAGCCCTTCTACTACGAGACAGATCGTCCAAGAGATGAAGTCGTCTATCATCTGCGCGAACTGGGTCATCAATCGGGTGGCGTGTTGATGCCATGGCAGTATGACTTAGACTATCGACAACCATCGAAACACAATGACACCTTCACCTTCCAGCTCAAAATGAAAAGGCGCGGAAAGCATCATTATCAAGCTGTCTCAGAAGTCAACGGGAGTCTACAGGATGACCCTGCGACTGGCATCACCATCCTACAAAGAGAAGCCAAATTTGCTTGGTGGAATTATCTGATCCTATTTCTCATGGCAGGGAGCTTCTTTCTTTGTACCTCACTATCCACAATTGGAAACCCATCCCTTCCAACATTTTGGTTCATCCCTTACTTGGCAATCATCCTGTGGGCATGGTGGCTGACCTACCAAGACCGCAACCGTCTCATCAATGAACTCAAAGCCATAACCGAAACGTCGAAAGTCAAACGCGAATGAGCAAGCAAAAGCGCAAATCGAAACACAAGCAACCCTCTCTCAGCCTCTGGGATCGTGTCCTGTTCTCCAAATCGTTTTCGTTTCGCACAGAAGTTGATGTCGATTACATTTTCAACTACCTCGATAAATTTGAGGGGAAAGAGGGCGGAAATTTCTCACGTTGGAGATACGAGATTGGATATGGTCCAATCTCTAAAAAAGATCAAATCTATGCCTTTGATGTCACACTAGAACGTGGAGGGCAAACCAATCAGAGCTTTACCACAAGTGCCATTGCATCGGGAACGATATCATTTAATGAAATCACTGAGCAAACCATTATCGAGGGCAAGTGCAAATTGGGCATGTTCAATTTTATCGGATTAATTTTCTTGGGTGGGGCTTGGTCGGTCATGACTTATCTATCAACTACTATAGGTAGTGTTAATGTTGCTGGAGGATTATATCTATGCGGGATGCTATTTCTATTTCTGATGATGCTGTTTGTGCTTGGATGGCAACTCTTCGATGACCGTAACCAACTGCTTGATGACCTGCGAGCTATCTCCTATGTGCGAAAGCCTAGATAAATTACTGCGTTGGCAAAATCGTCCGTACAAGCCAGAATGTAATCATCCCCGCGATGACGGTGAGTAAGACATTCTTGGTGCGTCGTGCTACAACTAGCGCAACGATTCCTGCAATCAACTTGGGATTCATTGGCGACACATCAATCAGACCATCTGTCCGCAAGATGGATGGGGCAATTAATGCTGAGAGTACGGTCACAGGTACAAAGCGCAAGCCTCGCGTCAACCAATTCGGCATCGTCCAGCGTTGGAGCAAGAGAATAAATGACAAGCGTTCCAACAGAGTCAGCGCACCAATCCCAGCAAAAATGAACCACAGATTCATGCTGGCTCCTTCTTCTCATCATCGAACAGCATCCCGGCGACCACCCCTGCCAGTATCGTCACGACCAAACCCAAGCTACTCGGCAAGTCAAATGCCATCACCGCCACCACAGCCGAGACAATGCCTGCTAATAATAATGACCGCGATTGAACCGTCGGTGCGACCAACGCAATGAACATCAAGGGAATCGCAAAGTTCAATGTCCAGTCTTCGGGGATAATTTCACCCGTCAAGATGCCAAACGCACTCGCACTCATCCACGTCAGCCACAGCGTCAACCCATGCCCAAGGTGATACCAACGCTTAAACGGCGCGTCAGGATATTCATTGAAATAGGTAATCGACAGCGCATAAGGTTGGTCGGTGAGCAGATACCCCAAGAGGATTTTCCAGCGTGTCGGGAAGGGCTTGAAAAAGGGTGCAAGCGAGGCACTATAAATCACAAAGCGGATGTTCACAATCGCCCCTGAGATGATGACAATCCATGCCGCCGCACCCGTATTCAGCAAGTCCAACGCCACAATTTGCGCCGCCCCACCCAGCACCAGCACCGACATGCCAATACCCTCGATGAGCGTCATCCCAGCGACATTCACAGCCAGCCCATAGACCACACCAAAGGGCAACACCCCCAAGATAATCGGCAGGAAATCCCGCGCCCCGCCCCAAAATGCCTCTTGTTTCGTCTGGAAAGGTTTCATACCCACAGCTTAAACAAGAGATGAATAGCTGTCTTGTACAAACTTGCCCATTTTAGTTATTGGTTTTTGGTTGTTCTTTACTGGTAGAAAAAAGCACCTATTGAATATTTAGAATGAATTTGACTTAGTCCTCTGTGGTTCAATCTTGCTTTGTCCACTCTTCTCGCAAGATGCCATACAACAGCAAATCATATCGCTTTCCCTCACGCATCACCGCTTGACGCACGACACCCTCCCACACAAACCCCACTCGTTCATAGGCTTTGATGGCAGACGCATTGTACGCAATCACACTCAACCCTACCCGATGCAAGCCCAACTCTGAAAAGGCATAATTAAGGATGAGTTGCAAGGCATCCCGACCATACCCCTTACCCCGATAATTTGTGTCACCAATGCCAATCGCCAGTTCCGCCGACTGATTCCGCCACTTGATATTGAACAACACCACAAAACCAATCAGCACTGCTTCATCCACCAAGCGCAGATGAAAATAGAAATCGTTCTCGTCGCGCTTCTCCCCAAAATGCTCAAAATAGGCTTCATTCTGCGGACGAATCGGATCATCATCCAGCAATCGCAAAAAGTCCGCATTCTGTGACCAGAGCGCAAACACCGCTTTGTCATCATCACGCGGAGCCGTCAACCGCACCAACTTGCCTTCAAACAATGGAGAGAGCATCATGCTTACCTTTCATATAATTCTTGATAAGACATTAACTTATTCCTGATGATATTCCAGCCAGCAATGAAAACAGTAAAAAGTCCCTCTCTATTGGAGAGGGATTTAGGGTGAGGTTCAAAATTTGAACTAATAACTAACAACTAAAGACTGATAACTCCATTACGACAACAGCTTCTGCCGACGCTTCCGTTCCTTGATACGTTGCTCAGGGTCAAGGATACGCTTCCGCAGACGCAAACTCTCCGGTGTGACTTCGAGTAACTCATCATCTGCCATGAACTCAATCCAATCATCCAGACTCATCTGCAACGCCGTTTTCAGTCGCGCATCTTCCGCATAGCTTTTTGTATGGATAGCCGACAGATTCTTGCTCTTCGTCACATTCAAATCCAAGTCTCCATCGCGGATATGTTCCCCAACGACCATACCGACATACACTTCCGTTCCCGGCTCAATGAAGAAGGCTCCACGCGATTGCAGATTGCCTAGTGCATATGCCATCGTCTTCCCAGCTTCCATCGCCACCAGACTCCCAAACTGTCTTGATGGGGGTTCTTCCCGAATCAGGGGCATATACCCATGAAACAAGGTATGAAATTGCCCCAAGCCACTCGTCACGCGCATAAACTGGGACTGAAAGCCAATCAAGAAGCGGGTCGGCGCATGATACGTGAGATAAGTCGTGCCATTCTCACTCCGCATATCCACCATCCGCCCCTTACGCGAGCCGATGAGTTCAAACACCGTACCAGCCGTTTCATCTGCCACCTCGATATGCACCTCTTCGACAGGCTCCAGCATCAGTCCCGTTTCAGGGTCTTCCCGATAAATGACTTCTGGCTTGCTGACCTCGAATTCATAGCCTTCCCGACGCATGGTCTCAATCAAAATCCCCAGATGCAATTCCCCACGCCCACTGACAATGAAGCGTTCTGCCGTTGCGCCATCTTCCACTCGGAGCGCGACATTGCTCCGTGTCTCATTGATGAGTCGTTCCCGCAACCGACGCGACGTTCCCCAGCCCGTTTTGCCTTCTTTCCCAGCAAAAGGCGAGGTGTTTACGCCAAAAGTCATGCGTACAGTAGGAGCTTCCACCCGAATCGCAGGCAATGAGTCCACCACATCAGGATGAGCAATCGTGTCGCTGATGCCCACTTCATCCAGCCCAACAAAGGCGATGATGTCCCCAGCCGATACCGTGTCCGTCTCCACTTTCGTTAGATTATGGTACGTAAACAGATAATCCAGCTTGCCGTAGATACGCTCCCCATCCGGCGTGATTCGCACCACATACATACCGCGCGTCAACGTCCCTGATGACAAGCGACCAACACCCATTTGCCCTTTATACGTGTCATATTCCAGCGTCGTCACCAACATTCGCGCAGGCGACTCCACATCAACACTTGGCGCAGGCACTTCATTCAATATCGTCTCAAACAACGGAGTCAGGTCATCTTCCAATTCATCCGCCGCATAGCCTGCAACACCCGACAGCCCAATCGCATACACCACTGGAAAATCCGCCTGCTCATCACTCGCACCCAGTTCGATAAACAGGTCAAACGTCTCATTCAGCGCATCTTCCAGCCGGGCATGAGGACGGTCAACTTTATTGATGACCACAATCACACGGATACCCAATTCGAGGGCTTTGCGGAGGACGAAGCGCGTCTGTGGCATGGGACCTTCGACAGCATCAATCAGCAACAGCGCACCATCGACCATATTCAGCACCCGTTCCACTTCCCCACTAAAATCGGAGTGTCCCGGCGTATCGACGATGTTGATTTTGACATCGCCCCATGTCACAGCCGTGTTCTTGGCGAGGATAGTAATGCCCCGTTCCCGTTCCAACGCATTCGAGTCGAGGATGCGGTCTTCGGTTTGTGCGCCTTCGCGGAAGACATTGGCTTGCTTCAACATGCCATCGACCAGCGTCGTTTTGCCGTGGTCAACATGCGCGATAATAGCGATATTGCGTAAATCCGTGCGTGTTTGTGTCAAGTGATTGTCCTATGGATTAATGTCGGATTGCAAATGCTAACGTTAAAACAAAAAAATATGCCTCCAATGACTCAAAAAGTCTCCCCTACGAAGTGGGGGAGATTTAGAGGGGGATAAAATTCCAAATTTCTGCCTACCAATGTATCTGCCCAAAAAAGGTTGTCTAATTGATTAACTTAAAATAGCAGATATTCCCCCACATT
The DNA here is from genome assembly GCA_028284565.1 of Anaerolineae bacterium. Next base: position 9,648 of record JANQRM010000385.1, read on the forward strand.
ATCCTTCAGGACATATCACCTTTCCACACTGAAAGTATGAAAGATGGTCTCAAACAAGAAAGAGCAGATTTGGAAGTGGGCAAACTTATTTCAACTAATCAATTGGAAACAGCATCACATCAAAATCTTCATCAAATATAGGATATGTACCAATCCTTGAGATACCGCGATACCCTTTGGAGGTAACGCTTACTTTCATAATATCGCCTTCTGATATCCACTCGATAGTATAGTCAAAAGACCCATCACTCTCTGTTTGGATGACAATCGGCTCAATGGCTACCGCATTCGGACACGTACTCCTCTCGCTACGAATTCTAATCGTCGCATTTTCGATAGGATGATCGTTGTAATCAACAACAACTCCTCTGACATGGACATTAGGCACAGTGCCACAGTCCTGTACAGGTATGAAACCCGAACAAAGGGTGAATAGAAAAATCCCAAAAATCAGAAAAATGAACCTAGCAAACCAATTCTTCATTAACAATACCAAGCCTAATCCATCCGACACCATCCCAGCATATCGGGACGGGAGTAACGCCCACGATTGCCAATTATGCCACTATGACGTGCCACATCGTAGGCTTGCCATAACACAATATCCACAATCACCACCTTCAAATTTTCTCGCGCCTGCATTAAGACCGCCACTTGCCCACCATCAGGTGACCAAACAGGCTTTGAAACAATTGGCAAGCACGTTTGAATAACTATCTCCTCTTGCATATCAATGAGCATCAATTGTTGAGCATATCGAAAAGCATAATAGCGTCCATTGGATGACCAACCGAGTTCGTTCCGTCCAGAATCCAATCGCCGAATATCAATATGCCCATTCCGTTTTCCGACAAAAAGAGTCTCAACAAACTCTCCTTCACGGTCATAAAGGGATAACACATCCTCATTGTCTATACGCTGATGAGCAATCAGCCCAGATGAATCAGGTCGCCATGCAACAGCATTCGCATTCAGGTATTTGAATGTTTCATTAAGCGCAGTAGGGTTGAATATTGCATTTCCTTAGTCTCCATTGTTATCAGAGATATACCCATAAATCCTTGACCAGTCTGGTGAAACTTCAAGGTCATAAATGCTGGATTTTATCGCCCATATCTCAGAGGCTTCAACCGTTTCATCAAATGGTTGAATAAGAAAGGGTCCATTAATTAAAGTCTCATTATCCATCCAACGAGCAACTTCATATGTCCAAGCTCCATAAGAACGAGCAAACTCAAGGATGCCATTGTATCCTCTCAAGTCGATGGTGAATTGCTGACTGTCGGTCATGCTAGAAAGTCGAAGCGCACGATTAAAAAAATAATAATTGTAGGAGACTTCAATAAATTCTTCCCCAACAGGCAGAGCATACCACTGTCCATCGGGGGAAATCTGTCCGCCGGGTAAAGGTTCACCAAACGAATCAGGCGAGAAAAATGCCTCTACTCGCGGAGTCTCCCAATCTGCTTGCATCGCATGAATCCCCGCATAGCCCATCATCAGCAACCTGCCATCATACGACCAATCAGCAGGCGGTAGCGTCGGGTCACTCACACACCGTTCCTCGATAGCCCACGGCGTGAGCGGATCATCATCTGTTGCGTTAACATTCAAAAATGGGACGAAGAAAAGAAGGGTAATCCAAATCAAAGCGAGTTTCATCTCATCATCCCCAAGCATCAATTTATCAAAAGTTTAGCCTTTGAGAATTGATCCTACTGAACGCTCACCCCACGCCTGCTAAACGCGATGCAGATGCATAGCCAAATGCATAGCCATTTGCATCCCAATTCCAACCTGTTTTGTGATACGCTGTTATCAGCACAGTCGAATCAAGAGATTCTGCATCTCACAATCCTGATAGCTGACCTGCTGAAATGCTAACGAGCTAACCCGCACCTTAACATCTACACATACCCGATGACGAAATCTAACCTAATCCCCGTGCAAATTGGCTGGGAAATGCGTCACAGTTTCTCGCTTCGTTCCTCATGTGAGAAAGTTAGCACCCCAAAATCAGAGAATCGTAAGGGCGGTTCGCGAACCGCCCTACAATGTCAATTTCTGCGCGGAAGAGAATCAATGTGATTTCCAAAATCTGTATTTTGAAATCTCTTTCAAACCTCAATCTAACTATATGGCGGGAAATGGCGGGAAGCCCCTTACCAACCGCCGAAAAACATAGTCATCCGCCGGCGGTAAAAACGATGACAAATCAAATGGAAACCGTTTGCTAACCTTATCCGTCGCCACGACGGGAACGCGCCTCCCAACCGTCGAAAACATATGTCATCCGTGCGACGGTAAAAATCCCACCAACCGACATCAAACCGGATGCAAACCAAACCCGCCATCAATCGGACTGAAACGTCAGTGTGCCATCCTTTGTAATCTGCACCCGTTGTCCCGTTTGCAACTGTTGATAAGCCTCCTCATCGGCAACCAAAAGAGGCAAATCGAGTTCATAGATTTCTTGCGCGACGATAGCCCCCAGCACAAGGATACCGTCCATTTCCGATAGGATAATGCCTGCTGGGGCGGTATGTTGCCGAACCGCTTCGAGGAGGATGCTACTGGCACTACTGGAACCCCGTCCCGATGGCATCACCAAGATTTTCCCAGTCACATTGTCCCCAGAATCAGGATGATGACGGTCAATGATTTCGCCCGTACTTGGATTCAGTCCACCCCATAAACTCAGGGGTTCAGCAAGACGCAAGACCTCGCCTTCCGCCTCGCCAGCGACAAACACACGGAGTTGCATAGATTGTGCTACCATAAGGTCTCATCTCTCCAAACCGTGCCTTGTTCTGCGGAACGCACGCATTCTTGCAAGCTCCCATAAACCGTCGATAAGCCATTATTCCCCGGCGCATAATGCGAGAATTTGCCAGAATTGGTCATTAATGTCCCTTGCTTCACCCGCATAATCGGCGTAACCACCACACAGGTATCCACGATGATGGTCACCCCCAACGCTTCAAGTTGGTCTAGCCAGCCACGCTTTTCCAAAACCGCTAAGACAATGCGATTCGTACAGACAATAAATTCAATATCTGGTCGAGGTGGATGATTTGATAGAAGTGGAATCAATTGTGCAAACTCATCTAACGAGAAGTGCGGACTACCCAGCGCAACCGCATCAATGTCGCCATCCGGTGTCGTCGCTAGGCTATCACGGATACGCCGTAACCTGTCCATCGTGACCTTGATCGTTTGCTCCGGCTGATGCCCTTGGAAAGCCTCATCAAAGGTCTTGGCTTCTGGCGTGACACCAATTGCATGGAACAACCCGACAGCACCGGAGGATGCCGATGCCGCGCTCAGTGCCTTCAGTTGGTCTTCTGTCGTCGATAATAGCCCCTCGATGACTGGAATACGGTTGCCACTTTCTGCACCGATGAGATACCCTAACACCGGAAAGAGGACATCTTCGGTAAGGAGTTTTTCTGGAATATCTTGCAATTGGAAGAGCAATTGTCCACGCCGATTCTCGGTCAGGTGCAAGCCAGCGGCAGGAGCGCGTCCTGTCAAGGCACAGCAGATGTCGATAAAGTCGCCATAACGTTGTGTCCGTGCGCCAAGTACCGAATTGGCAAAGACGATGGCATTACTTTCTGCCCATGCGATTTGTTCACCAAATTGGGGGCGGGCAGTCGTCTGATAAGGCGCACAAGTGTAAATGGGCTGGCATCCTAATGTCTCGTAACTGAGCATCATCTGCCTCGCAATATCAGCAACTTGTGCCGTCCCTTGAAACAGATTGGGATGGATAAGGTCGAGTGCGCCCACATTCAGGGTCGTGGGAACACACACCTCGCCTTTCGCCTCAACGAATTTCTTAACAAAATCAAGTCCCGATACACCATGATAAAGCACACCATCAATATGCGCGGAGGTGATATCCAACAATTCCTCTGCGCCATAAGCATTCGCCATCGTCGTGAGGATTCGCATCGCCATTTGCGGGGCTTGCCCCATCTTGCCATCGAGCATATCTTGATCTTGAGATGTGAGTTGCAATCCCATAGCAACCTCCGGAAATGGTGTAGAGAGACATGCCATCAAGCCAAAAGCGTGAAGAAAATTAAGCGTATGAAGAGTATAGTCGCGTTAGTTCATTCAGTCGATGATTTGGACACGCATTGGCTCAAACTAAAAAGGGCTTGCCAATGACAAGCCCTTCAAGCCAAATCCACATGGCAATGCTACAGACGAAAACTAATCACTAACAACTAAATTGTCCCACGTCGGCGCAGGAAGACAAACACCCCACTCAGTGCAACGATTTCCACACCAACCAGCAACAGCGTCATCCACAGCGGACGCTCACCCGTATTCGGCAATTGTTGGACAAGTGGCACGAGCGCAGTCGTACACACCGGGTCGGCATCTGTCGCCACACAGACCGTATTATCGACCACCACACCACGCTCCAGCACCGTCGTAAAGATACTGAAATCAACCGACTCACCCGGCGCGATATTGGCAAAGGTCACCGTCACCGTCTGCCCGCTGATATTGAAGGTCGCACCCGCAGGCACATCCACACTATCAATGCGGAGTTCATCGCGCAAGGTATCTGTCACGACGATATTCGTTCCAGCGACCAAACCGTTGTTTGTCACTGTTGTCACCCATTCCAGACGTTCACCAGCGATGCCCAAATCGCCCGGCAATAGCAACCCAATCTTGCTCACCGCAGGGTCAAAGATGTTCAACTTGGGCAACACACCGATGCCATCCAACACACTCAAATCAGCTTGGGGTTGCTCTACATCGTTATCGACAATCACCACTTGCCCAGCCGACAAGGGACTCAATCCCACATAGGGATTCGCCGTCGGGCTACTGATGCTCATTTGCAGTTCACCCGAATGCACCCCTTCGACCTCACTATCGTCTATTGCTCGGTATTCCACCAGCTGTGGGACATCCCACGTCGTATCGGGTAGGACTGGCGCACCCGCTGTCGGATAGAAATTCAGTGTTACGGCACTCGCCCAAGTCCCCCCATCGACCCGCAAGAGCAATTGGTTGTTCGGGCTGGTAATGGTGATGCTCACCACATCTGGTATGTCCGTCGCCAATTCCACCGTAAAGTCACCAATCGGGCTCGGTGTTCCCTCTGCTACTTGTGACTTACTTGTCGATAACACGTTCGCCACTTCATCATCAATAATCGTGATCGTCTTGACCGGGTTCACCCCTAATGTCACACCTGTCATAGCAGGATTGAATGCCAAGTTTAAGGTGAAATCCTCATTGCCTTCTGCGATGCCATCATCAAAAATCGGCGTGTCGATATCCACAGTTGTATTGTCATCTGAGCCGGGCGGGAACACCCCATTATTCGTCGCACCGCCAAAATCATCAGGGTCAAGCGTGTTCACATCTGTTCGTGTGACATCCACATTTACCGTAATGCCCGGAGCCAACACACCTCCACCCGGCGTTCCATTCTGGGTGGTCGTAATCAAGCGTAGGGTTGAGGTTTCTGTGCCATCCATCTCTGCGATGGTGTCTGCATCCGTCACAAAGTCGATGGTTGCCGTGTCATTGTCCTCCACGGTCATTAGATGCGTCGCTTGACCGATAGACACCAAATTTGAGGCATTGCTCAAGGTCATGTCAATCGTCTCGAAGCCTTCAATCAGGAAGTCATCGACAAAGGTGATAATCTCAAAATTATACGTGCCGGGTCCAAAGCCACCCGGATTCGTCAGAGCATAAGTCGCGGGTGCGCCATAATCGGCTGTGGGTCCGCCATTCGTCGCAGAGCCACCATAAGCCACGTCCACTGTGATGG
>JANQRM010000397.1 GCA_028284565.1 Anaerolineae bacterium
TCGAAGTGATGAATGGATTGCTCCCAGAGCATGGGATGTTCCATTGTGGGGGGGTACTTATTCAAATCAGGACGGTTACCATCGCGCCAACGCTCATAAGTGAAGCGGGCAAATTCTGGCTGACCCACTTGTCCCTCGTTTAAGAGTTGCATCATCGCCATGGTGACTGCCAGATAGCGGAAATTAAGTCCAACCATCATGGGGACACCGGCATTCTCGGCTAGATTGACCAACATCTCCGCTTCTATCAAATCAAGAGCGAGGGGTTTCTCAATCAGCATCGGAATGCCTTGTGCGACACAAGCAGATACTTGAGATTCACGTCCAATGGGTGGATTGGCTAGGACGAGTGCATCCACCTGTTGTAAGTCATCCAATGCGGACTCGACGGATTCGTAGATAGGATGCTCACCAAATTCAGCTCTAGCGCGGTCTAATGCTTGTGGATTGGGGTCGGCATAGGCAATGAGTTCGGCGCGGTCAGAGCGATTGATGACATCTCCCCAATAGCGTCCACGCACCCCCAAGCCAGCGAGTAATACCTTAAGCATGACTCACCGCCTCTTGATAGGCATGTATGGTTTGCTTGATGCCTTCTTCTAATGGAGTCCAATTGTCAAAGCCTGTGTCTTGCTTCAAACGGGTGTTATCCAGATTTCCAAGTCGGGTTAATGCAGGGCGATTCGAATTGTGTTCTTTCTTAACTATCTCTGTTTCGGTCAGATGAGTTTGAATCGTGTCTGCAATTTCATCACTCGAATGCCTCTGAGAAGATGCAACATGGTAGAGCGAATAGTTCAAGATTTCAGTACTCAATAAGGCATCACAAGCATAACCAATGTCCGCTGCAAATGTCCATTCGCGCGGAGCATCGTTAGCGAAAGTCGTGATACGTCTTTCAGTCAGTGCAGAGTGGATCATCTGACCGATAAGGCTCAAGTGGGGACGCGAGTCTCGTAAATACTCATTTTCGCCATAGATGTTTCCCAGCCGTATGCAAATCGCATCTTGCTGATGAAATGTCCGAAAGGTGTCGATGAGGTGTTCCATCGTTTGCTTGGCGATGGCATACATTCCTAAAGGTGATGTTGGGCGAGACTCATCAATCATCGTGTATGGTGTAGTGCAATAGACTGCGCTGGAGCTGATGTAGATTGATCGTTGGATATTGTTGTCTCGGACGTATTGGGTGATGGCGAGTAAGGGTTTGAGATTAGCAAGCAAATTCTGTTCAGGTGTTTCGTTGCGTTGGTTATGACTAGCCGTGATAAATGCGCCATGAATCAGTGCATCCACAGTTAAAGGCGGTAAATCCTCACAAGATGAGGTGATTTGCTCGACTTCATGACTATCCCATGATTCAATGGCAGGATTGTCAAAATATAAATCCACTGCATAGACAAACCAGCCGAGCGACGACAAGACGGAAACAATATTGCTCCCGACGAAGCCGTTTGCGCCTGTGACAATCACCCGTTTCATGCGCCGTTGTCCTCATCTGACTGCGGATTCCAATCTTCTGCGATTAAATCGCCAGCCGATGCTATATGTTTCTTGAGAATCTGAATAGCTCTCTTCGTATCTTGCTTCTCGATTGCTTCGAGTAAGGGCAAGTGATTGCGGGCAATTTGCGTTAGGTCTTCGTTACGGGCATTCGTGAGAGCCATCACTTGGCGCACCCGCATCCCCACCATCTGCCACATGGATGCTAGTAAGCTGTGTTGCGACATATCAATGAGGGTGTCATGAAAGACCCGATCAATCCGGTTGACTTCATTCAAGTCGCCTTCATTACCTGCCCTATCCATCTCATCAACCATTGCCTTGAGCTTGTCGAGATTGTCGGGTTTATTTTCGGCAATGACACGCTCGACGGCGAAAGTCTCTAAAATAATCCGCATACTGTAAAGTTCTTCGATATCGGTTCGGGTGAGTTCACGGACAGTTGTGCCGTGATAAGGAATCGTCTCTATCAATCCTTCTGTATTCAAGATGCGGAGTGCTTCCCGTATGGGCGCACGACTGACACCTAATTGATTCGACAATTCTGTTTCGGTCAGGCTTTGCCCCGGCTTGAGTTCTCCTGTCAAGATGGCTTCACGTAATACATCCAAGGTTTGTTCTCGAATGGAGACGCTTTTGATTTGTTGGAGAGAATTCGGCTTCATGTTCTTGACAAGTTCTGGGGCAGTTTCTATAATCTGGTCGTCTGTCGATTGTCGACAATTACAGAGATAATAACTAAACTTATGATGATAGTCAAGCGTAACCACCCCTTTTTCTATAGGATTGTTTATGCCCCTTAGAACTAATCAAGACCAACTGATAAAGATGGCAGTCTTTGGGAAGGTGAGCCAGCCGGGATTACGCTATCCGGGCTATATCCCTGACACGGGAGGCAATGCGACCATTTTGCCGGGCATGGCGGGGGTGGTTTACAACGGACGTGTAGGCGACCCTGCATTTGGTTGGGCAAGCGATCACCTAGAACCGGGTGTCTCGATTGATAATGAAGACCCCTTCCCCGATTTCGCCTTACACTACCTCACCTGCATTGGCAACAAAGCGGTAGTCACAAGTGGCATGGCAACAGGAGCAGAAGGCATCGTCACGGGTGAACATGCGCGCTTGCTGGTCGATTTTGATGACGACACACTTGATATGCTGTGTGTGGGTGATTTCATCCAGATACAGACCTACGGACGGGGCTTGCAATTCATCGACTATCCAGAAATTGAATTGAAAAAGTGCAGTCCTGAACTTATTAACAGCATTCCCATAGAAGCCATTGATGATAAGACGATTCGTGTGCCAGTAGCCATGGAACTGCCACCTCGCATAATGGGGTCGGGTGCGGAATTGAATGCGGAGTTCGTTGACCAAGATTTGATGTCGGGCGATAAGGAATTAATGACAGAGCTTGGCATTGACCAGATGCGCTTGGGTGATTTAATCGTGATTAACAATGCCGACCACCGTTATGGGCGTGGGTATCGTACTGGAGCTGTGACGATTGCGCTGTGTATTCATGGCGATTCAGTGATGAATGGGCATGGTCCCGGTATCCTCGCGTTGATGAGCTGTCCTGAACCGATGATTGAGTGGGAGATTACGCCATCTGCCAATATTGCGAATTACTTGAACATTAGGGATGTTGCATGAGTGTGCGAACCAATGTAGATAAACTGGTGACTGTCTCTGTCATGGGACAGATTGCCTCGCCCGGTTTCCCCGGCTTGCCTGCCGAACCCTATCGTCTGGATGCAGAGGGCAAACCTTTTTTGCTCCCGACATGGGGTGGGATTGTCTATAATGTGTCGGTTGGGGATTCGGTCTACGGCTGGCTAGGGGATTGCATTCATCCCGGTGTGAGTGTCAGCTTAAAAGATGATCGTGGCAATCGTGGGTTGAACATTTTCTCGTGTGTGGGCAATACGGCAATGGTGATGACAGGTGGCGCACAAAAAGCTAAAGGTGTGGTTACAGGGAAATCGGGACGTTTCTCTGAGCAAGTGATTATCCATTTTGAGAAAAGTGTCCGTGAGCAAATGGCAATTGGGGATAAGATCGTCATCAAGTCGAAAGGTGTGGGCTTGGAATTGCTCGACCATCCCAAGATCAAAATTAAAAGTTGTTCCCCTGAACTCATTGAGAATTTAGAAGTCACTACCGATGACGATGGCAAATTGAGTGTGCCAGTAGTCGCAGTTGTGCCACCTCACCTACTGGGTGCAGGGGCGGGTCTGACGAGTGAAGGCGGATCGTTGCATATTCAAACGGTGGATAAAGCCGAACTAGCTAAAGCGGGACTCACTGATTTACGGCTGGGTGATGTGGTGGCATTACAAGACTATGATAGCAGTTTTAATCATGGCTATTTGCGGGGAGCAATTGGTATCGGTGTGATTGGGCAGACGGACAGCCCTCGTGCAGGGTATGGTCCGGGTATTACCGTGGTGCTGACCTCACCTGAATCGACTATCGCGCCAAAGGTGACACCGGGGGTTAATTTGAAAGAGTTGTTTAATTTGAGTGACTAAGGAGAGCTAACAGTGGACGGGCGATATATTAAGCACATGGCGTTTGCGGTCAAGGATGCCAAAGCCGCGCTCAAGACCTATCAGGATTTAATTGGTGTCGGGAATGATGCTGAAATACATGACTATGAGAAATCACGAAATCGAGTGGCGATCTTCAATGTGGGCGACGTGGAGTATCAATTATGTCAGTCGTTGGATGAAGGTGGGCGGTTTGACAAGTGGATTAAAGAGCGTGGTTATGAGGGCTTGCATCACATTTGCTATGCCGTGCCAAATATCGACGAAGCCCTTGAAGAAGCCCAAGCGAAAGGCGCGACACTCAAAGAATGTGTCGCTTGCAAAGTCAAAGGCAGTCATGTGCATCCTGAAGGTTGGGTGGCGTTTTTGGAGCAAGAAGCTGGCGGTATTGAACTCGAATTGATGCAGGTCTACACGCCCGAAGAACTTGAAGAATACAAATCCGTGAAAGGCATCTAAGGAATGGGAATCTCCCTCATTCGTGTGCCTGTGGATGAACTTCATCAGTTTGTGATTGATGCCTTCGTTGCGATGGGGACATCGGACGATGAAGCGAGGCGGTGTGCACGTGGGTTGATGGAAAGTGAATTGCGTTGTTTGCCCGGACAGGGACAAGGTGTGCGTCGCTTACCAGCGTATCATGAGCGCATCAAGAACGGCTGGATACGCCCCGGTGCGGAATTTGAGATACTCAAGGAGTCCCCTGCCCTTA
>JANQRM010000400.1 GCA_028284565.1 Anaerolineae bacterium
GATTGCGTGACGGCGATTGCCCTCTCACCCGGCATTGATTATTTCGGTGTGCGTCCAGAAGACTCGGTGATTAATGGCTTGTCGGAGCGTTCTGCGTTACTGGTTGCGTCGCATAATGATCGAGACAGTGCGAATGCGATTCGACAGATGTTCCGCACAGCTACCGGGGATATCGTGGCACGCCTGTATGTCGGCAGAGCGCATGGGACACAATTGTTTGATAACGAGCTGACAAGTGTGACAAATCTCATTTTGAATTGGCTAGATGAGCAGACGGTGTTGGAGTAGCAAGGGTAAACTGAACATCCGCAAGTGACACATTAAATTTCGGAAATATCGAAATGTCGGGGCGTACAGCTGTACGCCCTTACAAATTATGCTATAGTGAAATAGATCATATTTTCTATATCCAAACAGACAAAGGACGCTCTTGATGTTCAAAGTCACAAAATATCCGCATGGGACATTCTCATCGGCAGATTGCAGTACGACGGATTGGGAAAGTGCGAAGCGGTTCTATCAATCGGTCATGGGATGGGAAGCTGAAGATTTGCCTTTGTATACGGATGTGAAGTACACCCGATTCAAGCAAGATGGAGAAACCGTCGCCACCCTCATCCCCTTACCCGATGAAGCAGGCTATACCCGTTCTCATTGGAAGTGCTTTATTACAGTGGATGATGTGGATGCCCTAGCAGAGAAAGTGACAGCATTGGGTGGGACAGTAGTTGATGAACCTTTTGATGCACTGAATGATGGGCGCATGATGGTGATTAAAGAGCCAACGGGCGCGACTGTTGCCTTATGGCAAGCGAAAGAGATGATAGGCGTGGGCTTGGTCAATACGGCAGGTGCCATGCTGTGGAATGAGTTTTTAACTCATGAACCACAAAAGACAATGGATTTCTTTGGGGAATTATTGGGTTGGGCATTCAAGCAAGATGGTGAGCGCAACTACTACATGATTCTCAATCAGGGGAGAATGAACGGGGGTATTTTGGGGATGGATGAGTCGATGAGCGACATGCCCTCCCAGTGTATGGTCTATTACAATGTTGCCGATTTAGATGACACACTTGAAAAAGTGAAGTCCGGTGGGGGCGCGGTGCATATGAGAGGGAATGCAGAAGACGTGGGACGTTTCGCTGTGGTTGCGGACCCGCAAGGTGCATCCTTTTATGTGATGCAAGCCGACAACCCTGAACTGTGGATAGAGTAACTCCGCTTATTCCTCGTCCTCATCGTCGAGAGCTTCGATTTGCTCTTGGGTCAAGCCATAGCGACGTTTGCGTTGACCATATTCAATGAGGGCTTTGCGGAACTCGTCTTTGTCGAAGTCGGGCCAATAGGTGGGGGTGCGATAGTATTCCGAATATGCCCCCTGCCAGATGAGGAAGTTACTGAGACGGAACTCGCCACTTGTACGGATAATTAAATCGGGGTCGGGCAAGTCGCTGGTGTATAGATAGGAGCTAATCAGCCCTTCTGTCACATCGTCAGCAGGGATACCATCGCGCATGATTTGTTGGACGGCATTGACGATTTCGTCGCGCCCACCATAGTTAAAGGCGACATTCAAAATCAGGCGGGAATTGTCTTTGGTGAAGTCACAGGCGTATTCGACCTTCTTTTGGAGGCGCGGTTCGATGCCGTCGAGTTCGCCGATATGCCTAATTTGCACGCCTTCTTCATTCAACTCTTTGAGTTCGCGGTCAATGACCATCTCCAAAATCCGCATGAGCAACCGCACTTCTCGACGGGGACGTGACCAATTTTCTGTCGAGAAGGCGTAGAGAGTCAAAATCTCGACTTCAAATTCCACTGCCGCGCGGATGATTCGGCGTAGGTTTTCTGTACCTTGTCGATGCCCTTCTGAACGCGGAAGCCCACGCGCCTTTGCCCAGCGTCCATTGCCATCCATGATAATAGCAACATGCTTGGGAATGCGTTCTTTGTCGAGTCCCAACGCCTTATTGACAGGCGGTTCATTGGTTTTGGTCACTGCCATGTGGTGTATCTGCTTTCATTGATTGATTGCTACAACGAGCAGGAGCCTATTCAGTATACACGCTTCGGTGCCAGACTCCTTACAATTCGAGGATGTCTTCTTCTTTTGCTTTGCCTGAGTCGTCGATTTTCTTGATGAAGTCGTCCGTCAGTTTTTGGATTTCGTCTTGCCCGCGCTTCATTTCATCTTCCGAAATCAGGCTTTCGCGCTCGAATTCCTTCAGGTCGTCATTGGCACTGCGACGGATATTGCGGACTGCCACGCGCGCCTCTTCCATACGTCTGCCCAGCACCTTCACTAACTCTTGCCGACGCTCTCTCGTCAATTGAGGCATGTTAAGTCGGATGCTATCTCCATCGACATTGGGATTAATCCCCAAATCAGAAGTCTGGATGGCGCGTTCAATGGCCTTGACAGATGATTTGTCGTAGGGGCGGATGAGAATCTGCATGGCTTCTGGCGTGGAGATACTCGCTAACTGGCGAAGCTCAGTGTCTTGCCCATAATAATCGACGAGCATACGGTCCACGAGGGCGGTACTGGCACGTCCACTCCTCATGCCTTGTAAATCCTCTTCAAATACAGAAAGAGTCGATTCCATACGGGACTTGGCATCATCTAAGACATCGTTAATCATAATTTGTGTTCCTCAAGAAATGGTATCAAGTATGACTAAAGCGTTATTATACCAAATATTTTTGCCTAATCGGGTCAACAATCAGCTTGTGATACCTAACTGCTCTAATTACTGATAGCTGACACCTGAAACCTGAACGCTAACTAATACTTCTTCACGAGTGAGCGATAGACAGCTGGCTGACGGGTTTGGATGAATTGGAACTCTTCGCGATTTTTGCGGACTTTATCGAGGTCAATCCGTGCGACAGCAAAGCCTTCCATTGGTTCACCCGATTCCTCATCAGTTTCACCAACCAGTGTGGCGTGAACCTCCCCGCGCGGACCAATGATCATGCTCTCTCCACCAAAGGTCAGGGTCACATCTTCCCCAACACGATTCGACCCAGCGACATAGAGGGAGTTTTCGTAGGCACGAGCGCGCATGTAGGTTTTCCATTCGTCAATATTCGAGGCTTCCCAATTCGCCAAAACACAGAGGAGTTCGGCTCCCTCTAAAGCAAGGCTACGGGCGACTTCGGGATAGGCAAGGTCATAGCCCAAAAGCAGACCGATATTGCCAATTTCAGTCTCGGCTACGGGCAGTTTATAGCCCTCGCGGAATGCCATGCGTTCTTCACCACGTAGGTGAATCTTGTTGTAGACATCAATCAATTCGCCATCAGGACCCACGAGTACCGCCGAGTTGTAGAGGACGCTCTCGACTTTTTCTTTGCTCGCCATACCGAATGCGATGAAAATCCCATAATCATTCGCCCGTTGCGCCATTAAGTTCACGGTGGGGCCCGGAATGCGCTGGGCAATGTCGGTAAAGCGTACCCCCAGCTCGTTCCCACTCGTGATGAGTTCGGGGAAAACGATTAAATCCACCTTTTGTTGGGAGGCGATTTTGGTAATCATCTCCGACATTTTGACGAGGTTATCTTCGGGTTCACCGAGTTTGGGTTTCAATTGGACGGTAGCGACAGTAATTTCGCGCATCGAGTGTCATCCTTTATTGGCTCAATTGAGTACATCGTACCCCACATTGTAATGGTAAAAGCCCGATTCAACGACTCTGAATTCAGAATCGAACCACCAAGACGAAAGAAAAATATTCAACGCAAAGATCGCAAAGGACGCAGAGGCGCAAAGGGTATACTTTGAAAGATATAAAAATCTACATCAATTTCTCTGTATATTCTATTGAATTCATCTTTATAATTCTTTCTTAACACATAAATGTGAGGAATAACTTTTCAGATGAGACAGCTAGCCTGCTTACTATTCATCATCCTATTTACATACCCTCTCTCCGCGCAAGAGACCTTCAAGGATGAGGCGGGGGTATCGTATGTTGTCGAGCCATTCCGTGTGGCAAATTTTCCGGTGGGGATGGTCTTTACAGAGGATGGACGACTTTTCTATAACGAGAAAATTACGGGCAATATGCGCTTGGTTCATGCGAATGGGACATTGCAACCCGAACCTGTGATTACCCTGCCGACGGATGCGCTCCAAGAACGGGGGATGCTGGGAATCGCGCTTGCCCCTGATTATGAAAACAACGGCTTCATCTGGGTGGTACATACGGCTCAAGGAACAAC
>JANQRM010000403.1 GCA_028284565.1 Anaerolineae bacterium
CAACAACGAGCTCCAATTCTCACGGCACATGGATGCTCACACCGATTACATGGAAGTCCCGCCCCAAGAGCCGGAAGTCCATCATCAAGAACAACACCACCCAGAAGACATCGAACACTACGACTAACAATAACGCAATATCAACATGAACAACAAAGAGGACGCACTCCACGTCCTCTTTTCATTTGTAGACTATGCCGAGACAGCAATCGCCGGAACCTGTTTCAAAGCATCGGTATTCACCAAGACACTGCCCGTCTCAATATGATACTTCAACCCATCCAGCACCCGTGCCATCGTCTTACGGAATTGCCGTTTCAAAACCAGCTGGTTGAGCAATATGCCGACGATGCCAAACTTCGTGTCATACGTCGCTTCATTCCAAACGATAATATGCTGTCCATCTTGCTCCATCCGCATCGTGAAGACCAGATTATCGACAGGCGGATTGGTCCCTTTCAGCGTCTCCATCCGCAAGCGATAGTAATGCTCTCGTTGCCAGTCGATTGCAGTCTCCTCCACCGTCATGCCGGGCAATTCACAGATACGACTGCACCCTATCCCTTGTTGAGAATCCGACGTGTAGTAGGACTTGCTGACGAAGGCACTGTAATTTTGTACCCCGGCGAGGTTCGAGAGGACTTGCCAGACTTGCTCTTTGGATGCGCGAATCCGCACCTGCACACCGATATATGCCATGATGTTACTCCTTATTAGATGATTCAATTGTCTAATGAGATTGAAAATCAGGAAGTGTCGACGCTTTCCTGAAGACCTTGCTAATTACGGTGATGCATCAACCGCATTGGCTTCAACGGGGAATTGGATTTCGATGACCGATTCCACATCGGCTTGTGGAAATTGTAGGATGACCTCACGTCCAGCCCCAGCAAGATGATACTGATGACGTGCCAGCCAGTACCCGACAGCCGTGAAACAACGACGATGCCCCTCTTCCGACGAACCGATATGCGTGATACTCAACATCGTCTCAACAGCTGGCAATTCCGTAACCACCATCGCCTCACCCTCATCTAGCCAGACCGTTTCCGCAAAGCTGTCATCATGCAAGACATAGCCCAGCTCAAGGTCAATCTCCTGCGTATCAAAGAAGGCATCATGACTGACTGCGACAAATGAACCCAGTGCCTTTTTGAAGCGACGAGAGGTCAGCAAGTTTTGCATCTGTCCCATCAGTGGATAACTATCCTCCAATGTCGGCAAGGTGCGTCGGGTAGAAAGGTACGGTTGTGCGGGGACGGATTTCAATACGACTTCGACATCGCTGAAACCACCCTCATCATGCATCTGCTGTATCCGCGACTCGATGTCTTTGAGGCGGGCAATTTCCTGCTGAATCGCTTGCTCCGTTTGCGCCTTCTTGAGCATGAGCATCCCACGCAATTCATCTTGTGAGATGTCACTGTGCATCAGACGCGCAATTTGCTCCAATGTCAGCCCCAAATCCTTGAGCGCGACAATACGGTTGACATCCGCCAATTGCTCCGCAGTGTAATAGCGATAGCTCGTGAACTTGTCGATATGCGCGGGTTTGAGCAAGCCGATTTCATCATAATGACGAAGCATTCGGATAGAAATCAGCGCGATTCTGGAAAACTCACCGATGCGGAACATACCTCAAAACTCCATCTCTCCGTTGATGACCCCAGCATAAACCCTCACACGATGGTAGAGTCAACAGGGCAAATAAAAGAGGACGTAAAACACATCCTCTTCTCTTAGTGATTCCATTTCTTATACTGAAGAAAATTCAATCATATTGAATTACTTCTAATGTGATTTCTAGTAAGTAACTCTTCAACCTTATCTGGAGGAAAACCAAATTCTAATAAAAGACATGCTAGAAGAATATTACTCATTTTTGCTAGATATGTTTGAAATTTTCGCGGGTCATTGATGATTGTTTCTACCTTAGCTTTATTATCTGCTCCTAGATGAGTATAATAATTACGCAAATTTACTATATCTGTTACAAAAGTCTTTCTATCTCCTCCTGTTAGATTATCAATAAATCCACTGATAGGACTGAGTACATCCTTTAATACTTTTTTGAAGCGGGTTCGCTGAGAGTACTCATTAGCATATTTTAATGTCCCAGTTTTTAGGCTCTGTCTAAAATCATTTCCAACTGAATCGGGTAATGCCTTGATAAGTTTATTAAAAACTACTTCGTACTCGGAATCCGTCATGTACTGTCCTCCATACATCTCTCGATGATAGGATTCCAGGGCTTGACTTAAAAACTGTAAAATAACGGATAATAGTAAACGTGATTGGGTAGCAATTAAGTATAAATCAATGACTGAACCTATCCGCTTACGCTTCATCAACCACAGCTCATAAACGTCTGTGAAATTATTACCTATGTCAGAAAACGTGAATACTAAGTCATGTTGAGTTTGTATATCTTTTTCCGAGTATAGATTATTTAACTTTCTTTCCTTAAATAAAATTTCCAGATTAGAATGATGTTCCCCTTTGTTGAACTTGCTTTCGACATTCAAGAAATAATTGGGACGGTCAGTAGCAAATTCCATAAAAAGTTTGAAGGGATAAAGATAATCTTGAAATAATTTGTCTATGTCTACAGATTCTTGTAAAGTTATTTTCACTCTTGCAATAGTCTGTAAATCTATCCCTATTGGAGAGAGTTGGGAAGAAGTTCCAATATAAAAGGCAATATCAAAATTTTCAAAAGAATATCTTATTTGTGATTTCGGCTCGGCAGAGACTTCTACTTTATTTGCAATATTGTGTTCACGTGAATTTAAATACTTTACTTGTACGGTAGATTCTCCCATAAACCAACTTGGTAGATGAGAGAGAGAGAACGAAATATTATCAAAGAGGGGTTCAGAATCTTCAAACTTTGTTCCTATTACTGCGTACTGGAAAGTCAGAGAGTCTGAGTAGAAACCCATTCCTAAATAGGTTTTACAGTTGATTAGAGTTATTTCGCCAACACCATTAACAAAACCATTAATTTTGGGATGTTCTGATGTAGTCCCAAAGATGGAGTTGTCCTGCGGATTATCTTTGGGAAATCTGTGAGAGATTGTTTTGACTTTCCCTCCATTTTCTGATGAGAATGTCAATACGCCTTCAAATGCTTCTTTTTGTTTATCTAGCAACCAAAAATGTCCTGATGCTTCAATTTCACGCATTTTGTTTTCATCTATCTACTATTATTGGCTTCTATAATAGTAATCAGGTTATCTGCTCATGTAATCAATTGTATTAAAAGTGGGCAAGAGAAACACCTTGCCCTTTAAGGAAGAATGGCTTGTTTATTGTTTATAACTAACCCGCATAACTCCAGCCGAGCTTGACAAGTGAGAGCATATCAGCAGGTTCACCTTCTTTATTGACACCTGCATTCACGACTTCACCGACGACAATATCATGGTCGCCACCGACATCGACAATCTGCGTCACCCTGCATTCCAGATACGCCGCCGCACCTTCGAGAATCGGCACACCGGTGGAGTCGCCGTGTGTATAGCTGGCATCGCTCATCTTATCCGGGTTCTTCCCACGTCCCTTCGTCACGCCCATGATGGCATCTTGATCTTCATTTAGGAAGAGGTTCACACCAAAGACTTGCCCTGCCGAAATCAAGCCATGTGAATGCGCGCTCTTGGCAATCCCCACAGCGACGAGACGGGGGTCAAATGAGACTTGAGTCAACCAATTGGCGACCATCGCATTCTCATCGTTATCCGTCTTGGAAGTAATCGCATAAAAGCCATAGGGAACCATCCGCAGGGCTTTTTTAATCAGTTCATCAGACATAAGTTGCTCCTTTCTAATTAACGATTTGCCCTAGTGTAACAAATCCAAAGGGCAAATTCATTAAGCACAGTTCTGGTTGGTGTATGCTATACTGTCCTGCGTTTGTTTGGCGGACACCAAAGGACAGAACCCATGCAACTCGCCATTCAAGAGGACATGCTCCCCGGACGCGCCGTACAAGAACGCCTCGAACATGCCCAACGGTTGGGTCTCGCAGGTGTGGAATTCTGGGCAGATAGCTTAACCGTGCGCGTCCCTGAAATTAATGAAGCCCTGCAAGCTACAGGATTGAAAGCTTCCGCGGTCAACTTGGGTCGGCAGGATGGCTATCTTTCGGCAGATGGGGCAAAACGCGAACTGGCGATTAATCGGATGCGTCAGGCGATGGCAGATGCGCTCGATTTATCAGCCGAGCATGTCATCTTTGTGCCACAGTATGGCGCACCCGATGTACCCGATTTGACTCCTTATCAATCCCCACTCGACCTTGAACGCGAACTTCTGATTTGGCTCCTGCGTACCGTGAGTGATTTGGCATATGCGCTCGGTGTGAATCTGCATATCCAACCTGTCAATCGCTATGAAGCCCATCTCATCAATCGCGTGGAGCAAGCCAAGACCTATCGCAAGAAAATCAAAGACCATCCCCATGTCAAAATCGCGCCCAACCTCTTCCATATGGCACTCGAAGAAGCTGACATCGCACAGACACTCGCTGACCATGCAGACGACCTTGACTATATCTTGTTGGCAGATAACAACCGACGCTTACCGGGACAAGGACTCATCAACTGGACACAAATCATCAACACACTCAAGCAAGCGGGGTATGACGGCTGGCTGACCTTTGAATGCGGACAGCCGGGGCAAAATCAGTGGGATGCCTATCGCTATTATGATGGCTTGCCAGCGTGTATCGAGTTGTTGAAATCGGCAGGCATGGCATGACCCGACGACGTATCCTCATCTTAGTTGGTATCCTAATCAGTGCAATCTTTCTCTTTCTGGCATTTCGGGGCTTGCGTCCAGAAGATTTTGTCGAAAGCCTGCAAACGGTAGATGTTCCCTTACTTGTTATCGCTGCGCTTATCTACTTCCTTGCCGTGACCATCATCGCCCTCCGCTGGCAATTTTTATTGCGTGCCGTGAAGTTCATCCCCCTCTTTCCACTGACGCAAATCGTGGCGATTGGCTATATGGGCAACAATGTCTATCCCCTGCGTGCAGGAGAGGCACTGCGAGTCTTTTTGCTCCGACGCAATCATGATGTCCCTGTGGCACGGGCGACGACAACCGTCGTGGTGGAGCGTGTCTTCGATGGCTTGGTGATGCTCAGTTTTATCTTGGTCGGCATCCTCTTGGTGGATATTCAATCACCCGAAATTGAAGCCGTTGCCACTTTTGCGACTCCCATCTTTCTCATTGCCATGGCGGTGTTTTTCCTGCTGGCATCTCAACCCAACCTCCTCCGACGATTAGAGAAAGCCATCAGCCGACTCTTGCCTGCCAAATTAGGTGAGATACTCGATTCGCTGAGTGAGGACATCATCGCAGGCTTGGAGGGCTTACGCAGTCCAATCTATCTGCTGGGGACAGTGGCGAGTTCCTTCGTGACATGGGGCATCGAAGCGGGAGTCTATTGGCTGGTGATGCGCGCCTTTGATATGGACTTCGGCTATCCGGTAGCACTGCTCGTCGTCGGGACAGTCAATCTCGCTGGCTTGATTCCGGCTTCTCCCGGACAGGTGGGCGTGTATGAATTCTTTGCCAGTGCCGCGCTGATTGGCGTGGGAGTTGCCTCTGCCACAGCGACAGCTTATGCGGTGGTCGTGCATATCGTCATCTGGTTGCCCGTGACACTCGTGGGCTTTATCTTCTTCGCCAGACAAGGCTTAGGCTGGTCAACCGTCGAAAAGGCAAAGATCGAGACAGCAGGGGAATCGTCAACATAGACAACATGAGGTTCAGTCATGTCCTTTTCAATCAGTCTCTCCGATCAGAAAAAAGAAGCGATTCGACACCCTTTGAGTTGAAATATCTTTCTGCTGGTGGTACAGGAGATGACCGTTATCATTGGGTGCATGTTCATTACCTTTGGATTGTAGAGATGGATTACTATGCCAATCCCTATACGATGGCAGTTGCAACTATCCAATACTCAACAGACTATGTTAATCACGAAATAAAACGGAAAGCAGTTCTTTTCTTAGATGAACAACTCATTGGTGATTTGTATGATATTGAACCTGTAAAGTTGGAAGCCATCGAACTTCCAGAAGATTTTGATGATCCTGTGATGAAAGCCCTTGAAAATGTCAACCTTACTTTGGGTTCTTTTCCAAGATCATGTGATGGTCCGTCTACTTATGATTTCAAACTTTATATTGAAAGACCAAGCTTTGCTTCATATCTCACGATTTCCATGTTGGAAGATGGATTAGGTGTGCCATTGGAAAATCTTGCAAAAATGATAATAGATATGACTAGAATTGTATTCAATCGTTATGAGCAAGGTAAAATCGACCCAAAGCTTTTTGATTCTAGATGGACGGATTATTTTTTAGAGTAATAGAATCCTTATCACTACAGAACAATCAGCTTTCTTTCAGTTCATCCAAAATCACCCCAAACACACTCAAATCATGCTCGGCTGTCCATCCTGTTCCATCGGGGAGGCGAGTCTGTTCATCGAAGGGCGATTCCCAATGCAAAGTGTCCTCGCGCATGACCGCATGAGGCGTGAAGATTGCCCCCACGAGATTCGCGCCGCGCAAGTCCGCGCCTCTGAAATCAGCAAAGCGACAATTCGCCTCCCGTAAGTCACATCCGCGCAAATCCGCTTGGCGAAAGTCCGCACCCAGAGCTTTGACACGTCGTAAATCCGCATCCCCAAGATTGGCATGTGATAGATTCGCATCCCACAAGTTAGCGTCCCGACAATCCGATTGGAAAAGGGTGGCAGATGCTAAGTTGGCGCGCCCCATATCGGCTCCACGACAATTCGCCTGCTTGAGATTCGCCCCCTGTAAATTGGCACTGCCCAAGTCGGCGTTCTGCAAGAGACCCTCTGCACCGCGTAACCAATCTGCTTGTTTCAGTTGATTCACAGCATGTTTGGCGATTTCGTTGGCACTGCTCCCTGCTTCACGAATCAAGCGCGCCTGCAATTCTTCTCGGCGACGTTGGGCTTCCCGATGAGCATAGAGGCGATCAATCACCAGCACCGTGACGACGATTCCAATGGCTTCTGGCACGAGGTTCGTCAGCAAATCCGCCAAATTGGAGGTCAATTGTTGTAAGAAGGGAAACGCCACCAATCCACCGAGAAAGCCCAACACCGCATAAAGCCATGTGTGCGTCCGCCATAGCTGAAGGATGGTCTCTTGTCGTTCTCTTGCGCCTCGCATCATCGCCTCCTGATATAGAATCCAAAGCAAAACTGGCACGTCATTGTAACCTGCCAGTTGATAATTGTGCTTGTGTTTGACTGAGCGTTAATCCAGTTCAAATGACTCAAAGAGACGAAGCACCGTGTCAATTGAAGGGGAGAAGTCATCGGGCGATAAACTGGCGATGTGGGCTTCGATCTCTGCTAAGTACTCAAGGTATTCAGTTTCATCTTCTGATGTCGCACGGGCAAGTTCGTCCTCGCTCATCGCATCCCGACTGGTTGGCAAGCCTTCCACTTCAATGACATAACCCCCATTAACAAAGAATTTGTCTTCTTTAGTAAAGCCCTGAAAACGATAAGACACCGGTGAGATCACGGGTCTCCCAAGAGACGCACCCAAATAGGCGATGCCATAAAATGTGTCGGTGTCGATGTAGATGGGTTCGCCGTAGATATAGGTATCCATGCCTGAATTGATGC
>JANQRM010000442.1 GCA_028284565.1 Anaerolineae bacterium
CTACTCATCGGACAAGAAGTTTCATCTAACACATGACACTAACCGTATTGTAATCCGAGAGTGTTTTTTGTGAAAATCAAGAGGGATGATTCGAGGGAACCATCCCATAACCTCAACATCAGGCTATTTTTGCTTGGAGTTCCACAGATCGCGGTGTGGCACTCTGATAACCAATCACAGCCAGAGCAATCATCGGCAGACCTAAGGTAATCGGATTGAAAGGTTCTTCAAACACGGTTGGCATGCTGATGAACGACATGACGACCAACCCGATCAAGAAGGCAATACACGCCAGAAAGACTTCTCGACGATGCCAGAAGATGACCAAACTCAAGGCTAAGCTCAACTCAATCACACCCAGCACCAAGAGCATCGGCATCTCTAAATTCAGGAACATCCCCGACTCCTTCAAGATGTCCAGCTCGACATTATCTGGAAAAATCAGCTTCGGGAAAATCGCTAGATATAATCACATCACAATATGCGTGAGGCGAGCAATCCGATACGTACAATTTCGTTGCGGTTTGTGAGTGTTCATGAGCTTCTCCTTTGATAGATGAACACGTTCATTTTTGATTGCGAAAAAAATAGGACAATGACTCAATACTTGTATTCATCGTTAACAAGCCAGACTTCGAGGGTGCAATAGGCTGAATATGCCAGCACAGAAATCAGATAGCCATAAACCAGTAGAAAGTCTGGAGTATGAATGATGTCGTAGAAATTAATGCCTCCGAATACCCCAATATACGCATAACAGGTGCCAAGACTATATAGGATACACACTGTTCGTAATCCAGCTCGACTGATCGTACGATTCTCAAACAATCGTATAAAAATAAAAAATGGGACAAGGTAGAAGAAGGGTGAATAGATAATCCACATCATTGTGAACATGAGGAAGATAAAACGTATGTAGGGTCTTGTAACTCCCGGTAGTTGAATAATGAATAAGCATAACAAAAGAATCCCCATTGGAATCGCAATAAACAGAGTCCCTGTGATGGTGGTGTGTTTAAACATCTGGAAAGTCAAAGACTCTCTCACACGTTTCTTAAGCTGATTCCATAATGAGGTTAATTGTTTATATTTCATGCTAGTTTCCTTTCTTAGTGAACACGTTCATTTTTGTCGAACAAAAAAATAGGATGACTCATTCCACCTCATCATCCAACACATCCAACCGTAAGAATACAGGCTCCAAGACTTCTGCTACACCAGACAACGCTTTCGTAAAGATGGGCAAAAAGAGCATCGGACGCGCCATCTTAAATAAATCATGAATCAGATGTAATAGGCGATGAGTCGCCTTATAATCAGGCGTGCGGTCATACAACCAGAACAAGATAATCCCCATATGCGCGACATAGAGAATCTTCGCCATCTGCTCGCCTTTGTCACCATTCAGCGCATCCTTAGAATCAAACACTAAACGACGAAAACCTTCTATTGAAAGTTGTCGGATATTGACCGTGTAATCTCCAACCAGCGATGTTTTCGTATTGGGATTCATCGATTGTCCAATCAACGCCGCCAATGCGTCTCGATATGGGGTGATTTGCTCCAGCTTATCTAGCATCGCTTGATGAAAACGGTCTGCCATGGAATTTGCTTCGAGTGCTTCGATTTCTTGGACTGTTTCCGTTCCCAAAGTCCGATACAACTCCAGCACAAGGTCGTCCTTACTCGCAAAATAACGATAGGTCAGTCCCAATGAGCAGTCCGCTTTCTCCGCAATATCCCGCATCGTCGTCTGCTCATAGCCCTTTGTTGTAATCAACTCAATCGCGGTATTAAAAATATGTCGGCGGGTTTGTGCGCCTTTAGCGGTTAGTTGAGGCTGTTCCACACGATTCTCCAAAAGTGAACACGTTCATTTATAGTATAAACCAATTTTCCTTTCTGTCAATAACGACTTCCATCTTTACAAACAATCTGAAAAATTAAGCCAATAAACTTTATCAAACCCAATAAAGAATTATTGAGATTCAGTGCAGATAAACCTAATCACTAAGAACCAAAAACTAAAAACTTGTCAAAACTCATCAGATGTTAAGCGACACGATAGTTTTGTGTTACGCGCCCTTAACATTTCTCGCTAGACTAAAGATGGGATACCCAAAATGACGATAAGGAGCGTTGTGTATGAACCGCAAATTTTTGATTCTACTCATGCTATTTGGCATGTTGATTGTCGCTTGTTCGCCCTCAGAAGAACCATCCGGCAATATTTCTGACGATGTGAGAGATTCCAACAATAACACAGTGGCGCAAAATCCAACCGATGTCCCACCAACGGACGAACCCGCACCGACAGACATCCCTCCAACACCTGTCCCGCCGACAGAAGTATCCACTGAAGTGCCACAAGATACAACTTCACAAATTGCCTACAATGGTCCGGCTTGGACGAACCTACCCATCGTTAACGCGCGGACAGGAGAGACCTTTACCCTAGCTGATTTCGCTGGCAAAACCATCTCCGTTGAACCGATGGCAACATGGTGTACCAATTGTCGCGCCCAGCAACGAGCTTTCGCCGGAGTCTATGACCAACTCAACAACGACAACTTTGTCATCATCTCTATGAGTGTTGAGACTCACATTGATTCACTAGATTTAGCCGTCTATGCTGATAACAATGGCTTCGATTGGCTCTTCTTCGTTGTCACACCCGAAATGCTATCAGCGTTAACCGAACAATTCGGACGCGCAGTCACATCACCACCTGTCGTCCCACACTTCTTCATTTTGAAAGATGGCACAGTCACCGACTTAACCACAGGGTCGCGCTCCGGTCAGCAGTTAGTCGAAGAAATGACCGCACTGCACAATAGCTAATTTCGTATCACGATGGGGTATGTCGATGATGATATATCCCACATAGTATCCAAAGGACAACACCAATGGACGAACTCTTTCAAGGCTTTCTACTTGGTAGTGCCGCTATCGTAACCAACGCCTGCTTGCTTCCACTCTATCCCGGTTTAATTGCCTTCTTATCGGGTGATGCAACCAGTGGAGATAGTTCCAAACGGGGTTTCAGTCGCACAGCCATTCTTGGTGTACTCGTTTTGGCAGGTGTCCTGACCATGATGATAGCCATTGGAGCAGGTCTCTTCTTCTTGAGTGCATCCTTTGGTGATATTCTGCCGATTTTGCTTCCTTTAATTTACGCTATTGTCATCATCTTTGGCTTAATGATGCTAAGCGGACGCAATATCTTCGCCAAAATGCAGACCTTCCAAGCCCCTGTCGTCAGCAACCGCTATGTCACAGCTTATCTCTATGGCTTGCTCTTTGGACCGATGACCCTCCCCTGTACAGGACCCATTATCACCACAGCCTTCTTTCTGGGTACAACTGAAGGCGGCAGTCTGATAGGGGAGTTGCTTTACTTCACCGCCTTCGGTATCGGCTTTGGTTGGCCCCTCTTGGTCTTGCCTTTGGTGGCGTATCCCTTGCAACGCTTGGTGGTCGGTTGGCTCGCCAAAAATCATGATGTACTAGAACGCGCCTCTGGTATTTTGCTCATTGCTGTCGGCATATTCGGTATCTTGACCGAACTCATTCCCCAAATTGCAACCGACTTTGAAGTATCTCAAACGGCACAACTCCTCTATTGGGCTGGTGTACTCTTAATCACAGCGGCTGTCGGCTGGTGGACCTACCAGCACATCAACCAACCCAAAATCAAACACGAACCCCGCGAAGCATAGGGGGCAAACCTGCCCCTTTTTTCTGTCCTCCATCTATCAACATTTCCCGAAATCAAGTACACTGAAAATGTGTTCTAATTGATTATTGAGTCCTAATTTATGGAAAGCATCATCGGCGAAATCGAGCGTATTACCTTCTACAATGATGAGAATGGTTACACCGTCCTCCGCATCATTCCACAACAACAAATCCTTCCCAAATACGCCACCGGATATGACGGCACAGTCACCGTCGTGGGTAACATGCCCGAAATGATGACAGGTGAAATGGCAGAGTTCAAAGGCGAATGGGTCGATAACCCGCGTTATGGGATGCAATTCAAAGCCGAACAAGTACTTCCCAAAATGCCCACCACAGAAGATGGAATTATCAACTATCTCAGCAGTGGCATCGTCAGTGGCATTGGACCCCGCACTGCCGAGAAAATCGTCGATCACTTTGGCGAAGAAACCATCGAAATCCTCGATACTGACCCAGAACGCATTCATGAAGTCTATGGCTTAAAAACCTCCCTTGCCGACCAACTCATCGAAGCATGGGGCAAAAACCGAGCCATGCGTGATGTCCTGATTTATCTACAGGGCTACGGCATCACCAGCAAAATGGCGAACCGTATTTACGGTGAATATGGCAGTGAGACACGTCAAATTGTCGAAACCGACCCTTACAAACTTGCCGATGATGTCTTCTTGATAGGCTTCAAAAAAGCCGACGAAATCGCCCAACGCTTTGGCATCTCACCCGATTCGCGCAATC
>JANQRM010000457.1 GCA_028284565.1 Anaerolineae bacterium
AAGCACAACCCCCTGCACCGGGGAGTATCGCTATCGAATATGGTGGGCATGTCACGGATACAGGCAGTAGCCGGGCGATTGGTGCGATGCAACAAGCGGGTATGCAATGGATGAAAGTGCAGGTTCGGTACTTCCCCGGAGGTGGCTCTGGTGATGCAATTAATCAGATTAATACAGCGCATGCCAATGGATTCAAAATCCTCGTCGGCACAGTCGGGAATCCCAATGACCTGGCGGCAGGCGGACAAGGCTACGTCAACGATTATGTGAGTTGGTTGGGGCAAATTGCGGCAGGTGGAGCTGACGCGATTGAAGTTTGGAATGAACCCAACCTTGATCGTGAATGGCCCCGTGGACAACTGAGTGGAGCCACTTATGCCCAGATGTTGCAACAGGCGTTCCAAGCGATTAGAGCCGCCAATCCCAGTACGATGGTGATTAGTGCCGCGCCTGCCCCCACAGGAGCCGAAGCCGCCTTCCCCGGACAAGTGCTGAATGATGATAATTTCTTACGCCAGTTTGTTGATGCAGGTGGCTTAAATTATCTGGATTGTGTGGGCGCACACTACAACGAAGGCATTGTCCCGCCCAGTCAAAACAGTGGCGACCCGCGTGACAATTACTACACTCGTTATTTTCAAGGGATGCTCAATACCTATTGGAATCTGACAGGTCGCCCGATTTGCTTCACCGAATTAGGCTATCTTACGTCAGAAGGCTATCCGCCCTTACCCGATTTCTTCAGTTGGGCGCAAAATGTAACCGTCGCACAACAAGCCGCTTGGAACGCACAGGCGATTTCTTTGGCGTCGCAAAGTGGACGGGTGCGCTTGGTGATTATCTGGAATATCGACTTTACAGTCTACGGCGCAGACCCACAAGCCGGCTTTGCAATCGTTCGTCCCGACGGATCGTGTCCAGCTTGTGCGGCTATTGCTGGTGCGCGCTAAAAGGAGACAATAGATGGCAACACGACAACTGGTTCGTAAACAAATCCGAGGCTTCATCCTCGTTTGGACGCTGATTACGCTGGTGATGGGAGTGGCGACTTTCCTGGCCATTGCCTCGACCTATAACTCGCTCTCATTGGCAGACCTTGACCCCTCGTCGAATCTAGCATTGCCCTTGGGGAACAACACGACACCCAGTACAAATGGAGAAGGGGATGCTATTGTTGTCCTACCCAGTATCCAGCCAGAAGCGACCTTTACACCGCTCCCGACACAAACCCCTGTCGCTGTGGCACAAGCCGCTGAGACTAATACACCGGAAGTCGTAGCAACAGAAGAACCAACAATGGAACTGACTCCCACAGTCACGCCCACCACACCGCCCATTAATGATACGGCGTTCCAAGTGGGGATTCAGGTTCAGGCTGTCCCAGATTTTAATCAAGAATTCCAAGATGGTTGGTTCAACTCAGTCTCGAATGACTTAGGACTGAATTGGGTCAAGCAACAACTCGCATGGGAAATCACCGAGCCAGAAAAGGGAAATTTCCAATGGGCAATGATGGATATGGTGACACAATCGGCACGTGAGTTTAACATCAAACTGATGCTCTCCATTGTCGCCGCACCAGAATGGGCGCGGGAGCCGGGCGTGGATTTGAGTCGCCACGGACCACCCGCCAACAATCAAGATTTTGTCGATTTCGTTACTGCGGTGTTGAATCGTTATCCGGGGCAAATTCATGGCATCGAGGTCTGGAATGAGATGAATCTTGACCGAGAATGGACATCCGTGAATGGCTTAAGCGCGTCGAATTATGTGGCACTCTTACGCGATAGCTACAATGCCATCAAAGCGATTGACCCCAATATCATTGTCATTAGTGGGGCGTTGTCACCCACGGGCTTGAACGATGGAGTTGGCGCATTCGATGATTTCGTGTACATGGATCAATTGATTGAGGCGGGGATGCTGGATGTTTCCGATTGCGTCGGCGCACATCATAACGGCACCAACATAGGACCGAGTGTGCGTTATAATGAAGTCCCCAATGACCCCACTGCCATCTTTAGAGGTCCCTTCGATAATCCGCATCATAGCTGGAGCTTCCGTAGCACTCTTGAAGGGTATGCCAATCGTGTCTTTTCCGCAGGTTCAACCACGCCTTTATGTGTCACGGAATTTGGCTGGGCAGTAACTGAAGATTTGTCAGGTCCATCCCCCGGTTTTGAATTTGCCAGTGATAACACGCTGGACGAGCAAGCCACATGGATTCCAGAAGCGATGAGCAATATGGAAGAATGGGGCTTTGTCTGGCTGGCGTTTATCTGGAACTTTAATTATGGTCCGCAAGGGGGCTATGACCCCAACAATGATAATGTCCCGTATTCGCTGATTGGACCGGATTTTACCTTCCGTCCAGCTTACGATGCGATTCGGGAATGGCAACGGGATTACTTGGAGCGAACCCAGTAATCATGCGAAAAACAAGGAATCGGCGGGTCATGGCTGGCGCGGTTGGGCTGGCTGTGACCTTTGTTTTTGTTGTGGGGCTTGTGTGGTTGATGTTGCGGGATGATGATCCATTCCGTGCGCAGGATGTTGTCAATCCTCCCTTTCCCTCACTGACTTATGGTATTCAAGCCTTTCTCTGGTGGGATGACAATACAGCAGGTTTACACTTGGATTGGGTGCGCTTGATGTCCTTTAGCCATGTCAAACAGAACTTCGCTTGGCGCGACATAGAACCCACACAAGGCGAATGGCATTTTACTGCAAGTGACCGCCTATTATCTCAGATGGAAGCACGAGGGCTCAAGTTGATTGCGCGCTTGGGGCAGACTCCCGATTGGGCATTCCCTGATATTGAAAATGACGAAGGCATGACAGACACGCCACCTGCGAGTTTAGATGATTGGGCAACGTATTGTCGGACTGTGGCAGAACGGTATGGGGGGCGAATCTCAGCCTATCAAATCTGGAATGAGCCGAACCTCAGCCGAGAATGGGGCAATCAAGTCCCAGATGCAGAGGGCTATGTTGAACTCTTGCAAGTCTGTAGCGAAGCCATTCGGGAAGTTGACTCCGATGTGATGCTCATCTCTGCTGGAATCGCGCCTACAGGTAACAATGATGCCATTGCCCAGCCCGACGATGTGTATCTGGATAGGATGTATGAGGCAGATTTTCAGCAGTATATTGATGTTGTTGGCGTTCATGCACCGGGCTTCTCACCACCAAATTATGGACCAGACGATGCGGAAGCCGATGGAATCGGACGCTGGTTTACCTTCCGTCGCGTCGAAGATTTACGCCAGATCATGATTCAACATGGCGACTCAGCACGGCAAATGGCAATCATGGAATTCGGCTGGACAACCGACACAGTGAATCCCGATTATGCATGGTATGCCATTGATGAAGAGACCCAAGCACAACATCTTCTCGAAGCCTATCAATATGCCATCGACCATTGGCGACCATGGGTGGGTTTGATGTCCCTAATTTACATGCCAAATCCCACATGGACAGAAGCCGATGAAGAATACTGGTGGGCGATTAGCGTCCCCGATACAGGACACCGCCCAGCTTATTTTGCTCTCGCCAATATGCAAAAGATATGTGGCGAATTTGTCATTCCTGCACGCGCACCCGATAGTCCGGAGGCACTTGGTCTTGTCGAATCCCCTCTTTGCCCTTAGCTTGTTTTTCCACATCAGCGCAACCGTGGTGTGGATCGGTGGCTTAACGGTCACACTCTTGCTCGTCTGGCCCGAAGTCAATCGTATCCTGCAACAGTCACCAGAGATGCATCGTCTGCTCTCGCGCTTGCGAAAACGATTTTACCCCGTTAGCAATCTGGCATTGGGCGTATTGATCGTTACGGGCTTATTCCAAATGACCGCTGACCCCAACTATGATGGTCTCTTGCAATTCGAGAATCTCTGGAGTCAGGTCATGTTGGCGAAGCATCTCACAATTGTGGTGATGGCAATGGTGGGCTTGGGCTTGCAATATGGAGTGATTCCCAGCTTAGAACGGGTGAGTCTGTTGCGCGAACAGGGTAAAGGCGATACAACAGCATGGGAACGCCTGCGGAAACGCGAAATCCGCCTCACTGTCCTCAGTGTAATCTTAGGCATTGTTATCATCGCGCTCAGCGTGTGGGCAAGCGTTTTGTAATGACGAAATTCCAAAGAAATTCGAATCGTAGGGGCGGTTTGTGAACTGCCCTTACACAACTATCATGCAGACAACAATAATTTTGATCTGGTACAGAAAGCAATCATCTTTTGTCTAGCCGAACAAGTTTCCTACTGGCGGTCATCGTCTTACTCGTGGCGGCTGGCTTGCGGATTACCCAATTAACGACCCTGCCCTCCGGCATGAATGATGCAGAGATTATCGACGCGCGCCTTGCCCTAACTGTGAAGCAGGTCAACCCACAGCAGGGACAAAATATCGCCGTTTTTTACGAATATCAGGGGGAAGGACGCGAAGGTCTCTATCACGCGATCCTCGCTATTTCAACCACGCTAACAGGCGAAGGCATATTGGGTTATCGGCTGGTCTCTACGGCTGTAGGGATGCTGGCATTGGCATTTGTCTACGCACTCGGACGACACATCTACGACCCGATGGCAGGATTGGGTGCGATGAGCCTGATGGCAGTGAATTTTGCTGTCATATTGGGCGCGCGCGAAATCTCACGCGAGACCTTTATCCCACTGATGATTAGCACAATCTTAATGGCGTTATCGTGGGCATTGCCTGTCTATCGTCGCGCACGGGTGGGCAGTGCCAATACCACGACCTTTGCCACGCTCGGCTTTGTCTTAGGCATTAGCCTCTATTTACATCAAGTCAGCGTCTTGCTCGTGCTGTCGAGTATGCTGTTTTATGGTTACATGGTCATCTCGCGCCAACGCCTATCCCGACGACGCATTAGCTACATTGGCTTTGCGATTCTGGTCACAGTAATTATTGCCTTGCCCTATCTGCTCGCCACCATCCGCCGACCCGACCTTGCCGCCAGTCAACGTCTTGACTTGTTTTATGATCAGTCCCTGATGGAAACCCTCATTCGCGGACTGACCAGTTTGTTCATGAATGGCGATACGAACCCGTTGCAGAATATCCCGTCGCGTCCACTCTTCGACCCCTTGAGTGCCTTTGTGATATTAATCGGCATCATCACGTCGATACGCTATTGGTGGCAACCGCGATTTATGTTGTTGCTGATTACCACCGTGATTCTATCGCCAATTGCGTTTCTCTCAGCTGATGCACCTAACTTCAACATGATACGCATCTTGATTCCTTTGTTTGCGCTATTCTTTGGCTTAGGAGCGAGTGTAATATTGAATCAACTACGTCCGTCATTCAAACGACTGGGATATGTTGTTTTATTGGGCTGGTTCGCTGTTAGTCTGATTTGGACGGGCAACGACGTATTCAATGAATGGGGCAAGCAACCGGAAGTGGTGCGTGCATATAACGCGGATGTCGCCCGCATCGCGCGTCACATTGACCTTACATCGGGTCATATCCCAACCGTCATTTGCAATCCTTTATGGGATGTGGAAGTGCCCGCACCCATTTTTACCCGGACCCAACTCATCCGCCTGATGATGAACCGCCAGAGTGCCAAATTGCGGGAGGTCGATTGCAATGAAAGCCTACTCTTTACCGACGGTGGAGAAATGGCGCAAATCGTCTTGATTCAACCCGATGCATTGGCAACGATGCCTCTCTATCTCAATGAGTGGGTGACTCGTGGCGAATCGGTGCAAGCTTTACCACCGAATACCGTTATTCAACTCAACATCGGGCAAGAACTCGCCGATAAAGCGGGCTTATTCACCACACAATCCCCAGCAGGTTATTCTATTGAAGACCTCACCGTTGACCCGCCGATACGCTTGGGGGGCAACATCACCTTCTTAGGTGATGAACGCGACTCTGACCATATTTATGCGCCGGGCGATGTGGTGGAAGTCATCACTTACTGGCGGGTGGAAGGGGAAGTTCCGCGCGACTTGACGCTGTTCACCCATGTGCTATCCGACCCAGTGACGTTAGTAGCCAATCGAGATGGCATCAGTGTCAATCCCCGCCAGATCGAAGACCGCGATGTTTTTATCCAGATTATCCCTGTCGAATTGCCAGAGCAAATGTTGGATGGGCAATACTTTATCTCCATTGGAGCGTATACGGCTGAAAATGACAATCGCCTGCCCGTATTTGATGCGAACAACCAACCCCGCGGTGACCGTCTATTCTTGTATCCCATCACAGTCGTTGCACCTGTCCCCGACCCTACCAGCGAAACGGCAGACGAATAATGTTTGAACTCGTCTTTTTGGGGACATCTGCCTCCGCACCATCCATGCATCGCGGCTTATCCGCAACCGCAGTCTTGGCAGGTGAAACGCGCTTTCTCGTCGATTGTGGCGAAGGAACACAACGGCAAATCTTACGCAGTGGTATCGGCTTCAAGCGACTAAGTAATATTGTGCTGACCCATGCCCATCTTGACCACATACTAGGCTTGGGTGGGTTGATGTCCACCTTTACACGCTGGGAAGAAAACCTTGAAGAACTCAATATTTGGGGTGGAAAATTCGCAATTGCACGTGCCGAAGCTCTAATATTTGGTGTGGCACTCGGACCCGGTGTCAAAACGCATGTGCCGATTCATACGCATATCATTGAAGCGGGCGAAATCTATCATAACGATGATTACAGCGTGACCGCCTTTCCGGTGACGCATCGGGGGCGCGGATGTTTCGGCTACATCTTCCAGCAGAAGTCTCACTTCCCTTTCCTCGTAGAAAAAGCTGAAGCCATAGGTGTCCCTCCCGGACCGGAGCGTGGCAAATTGGTGGGTGGGGAATCCATCACATTGGCAGGTGGGACCGTTGTGCATCCAGCAGATGTATTAGGCGATGAGATTAAGGGCGTGAAAGTCGTCTTCACAGGCGATATAGGACGCACGGATAACATCCTTGAATATGTGCAAGATGCCGATGCACTCGTGATTGAAGGCACATTTTTGCATGAAGACCGCGAGATGGCAAAAGCCTTCGGGCATATCACCGCCAGACAAGCCGCCACCCTCGCCCGAGATGCGAATGTGCGAGATGTGTTTATCCATCATGTCTCCCGTCGGTATCGAGAAATCGACATCATCCGCGAAGCCCAATCTGTCTTTCCATCCGCAATTGTCGTCCGTGACCTCGACCATTATGAGATTCGCCGTGACCAGCCTGCCAAGAAAAAAGAGGAATAGACTATCTAACTTCCGCATTTTACTTTGCATAGAATGACAGCTTATCCACCTATATACTCATGACTCGTTACTCATCACTCATTACTTTTCTTTAACCCTGTGCCGTGATGAGCAATTCCACTACAATATCCGCCGTAATTGACAACAAATTGAGAAATTCAATGCCATTACTCGACATCATTCAACCCGATAATCCCATTCTGCGGAAGAAAGCCATTCGCGTCACCAGCTTCGACGATAAATTGCAAGAACTCATCGACAATATGGAAGAGACCTTGATTGCCGCGCCGGGGGTGGGCTTGGCGGCTCCACAGGTGGCTGTCAGTCAACGGCTGATTCTGGTGCGTCTGCCGGATGATGAGGAAAGTCAAGAAGAATTTGGGGATGAAGCGGGAGTACTCTACGTCGTTGCCAACCCCAAGATTATCAAAACGAGTAAAGAGATCGAACCGGGTGTCGAAGGCTGTTTGTCACTGCCCGGCTTATTTGGTGAAGTAGACCGTCACACAATGGTCGTTGTCACCGGACAAGACCGCCATGGGAAGCCCTTCCGCATAAAAGCCAAAGGATGGTTAGCGCGTGTCTTCCAGCATGAAATTGATCACCTCGACGGACAACTCTTCATCGACATCGCCAACAAGGTCTGGCAACACGAAGACGAAGAAGACAGTGAATCCGAAGCAGAGGCTTAGGGCATGTGATGTTCGCCTTTTGCTGACCACGATAAATCATGAGAAGCCCCTCTCCTGTGAAGTGCAACGGAGCGAATACTAGAGGGATTTGGGGTGAGGTCAATAAATTGTTTAAAAACGCAGATATTGAGAACTGCTAGTCACCACTTTCTAGTAATTCTTTGAGACGTTGATAATCCGCTTGAATTGACCGACGCATCATCCAATTGGTCAGTGGTGCAAACAGTTTAATCAGCCCACTCGGTTTCCCACTGATAATCGCCTCGACTTGCGTCCCATTGGAGATGGGTTTCACTGCTCGCACAACCTGAATAGGAAAGGTGCTTTCAGTCGTCTCGAATTCAACCCGTTCATTCGGCACAAATTTCGTCACGACGAACTTCGATTCAATTCGTCGCAGGGCGAACTCAGCTACCTGCGTGTAACGCGATCCTTCTCCAACAGGGGGTTCTGACGTGAAGGTGCAAGACACCATCCCATTCTGCCATTGGGGATTGTTCTCAAAGTTGGTGATATAGGCAAAAACATCCTCAACAGGACGTTCAATTACAATCTGAATCTCAACACGCATACGACACCTGAATAATTTAACCGATGAGTTAAATGATTGTATCAGGTGATGTTGAGCTTGGGTATGCTGAATGGATTAACTTTCGTCGCGTGGGATTCCCCAGATATAAACCGGACCGCCTGCATCAAAAATCGCCAGCGTGTAACCATCATCTGCCCAATCAACCGCGAAGATATTGTTCGTGCCGACATCCAGATTCGCACGTACAATCCCCGAATCGGATACTTCGGACAAATTCCACAGCGACATATCCGTACCGCGCACCGACGTGACTAGTAAATTACCATCCAGTGAGAAGTCAGCAGACAGTCGGTCCCCCTCTAAGCCGGGCAAGGTTCCTAAAGGTGAGGCATTCTCCGTATTCCAGATGGTCATTGGATTACTGCGTCCCGCATGAACCAGCAAGCGTCCATCGGGCGAGAATTGGAGCAATTCACTCGTGCCACCTTCACCCGTTTGCAAGACATAAGCCAAATCTTGCGACTCCATATCCCACATCGCGATGAAGTTTCCTGTTGCCGTTGCCAAGCGTGACCCATCGGGTGAAAAGGCAATCTCAGAGGCAAAGGGTCCTTCGAGATCAAAGGTCATCACGCGATTTTCTTCTTGCCAATCCCAAATGGACACGATGCCATCCTGACCAGCAATGGCAAGCAATGCACCATCGGATGTGAAATCCATTGCCGTAATCTGGAATTCATGCGCGGGGAATGTCACAAGCGAGAGCCGTTCTAACGTATCCCAGACCTTCACTGTACCATCTGTCCCACTCATCGCTAGCCAGCCCTCATCAGCGAAATAAGCGACTTGGCTATTAAAGGTTTCATGTCCGGTAAAGTCATTCAAAATGCTGCCAGCTTCGGTGTTGATGACCGTCACATCGCCTTCACCTGTAATGGCATAGAGTTCATTTTTATCGGCAGAATACAATACCCGTAACGCGCCTGACCGTGAGCGACTGAACACCAATTCCCCACGCGCCAAATCCCAATCCATAATCAAATCATTATTGAGGAGGGCAAGTCGCGTCCCATCCGGCGAGAAAGAATGACTAAATACGGTACTCGGCGTTCCCGGCGCATCCAATCGTCCGAGATACGCAATCTGTGGCGCATTCTCTATTGTGACCGGTTCGTTCGGCTCTTGATAGGATGGGGCAGGCACAGTCGGAGTCGGTTCACCACCAATGTCGGGTACATCAGGGGTGTTGGTGGGTGAAGTGGATGTATCCGCCTCTGGTGTACAGGCAACAATCAGAATCAGCAGGGCAAGCCACCAACTCAGTAATCGCTTATCACCCATCCAGCCCACCCTCTTGTAAGGGGATATTCGCCGCCTGAATACCAAATGTGGGGATTTGGTCGAGTCCACATTCTCCTTCAAACGCTTCCACTACCCCGTTTTCGTTGGCATCTATTCCGCCCATCAAAGCCGAGGCTATATCGGCGGCTTCTTGCGCTTGGTCAGCAACCGCTTCTAAGGTTTCTCCAACGAGGACTTGTTGCTCGATTTCGATCACCATATCTGCCCACATCCGCACATTAAACGTACAGACCAGAATGAGTTCGAGGTTCGATTGAACTTGAGAACTCACGCCAGAATTTTGCATGAGTGATAGACTATTCTCGATATTGTCCAAGAAGATGTAAACACCAAAGCCACGCCCCGGATTGGCAGGTCGCCCATTGCCATCGTGGTCTTCATTCGTGCCTTGCAGGATGTTCAAGGTATGTTCGACGTGCGTAAACATACCACCCAATGCACTTGCACTCGCCGCAAGTCCAGAATGTTGTGCGCCTGTTGCGGCTTCCGTCTTGGCACTCTCCAACCAACTCATGCCATTGATTCCATCGTCTGCCCCAAGAAATATCGAGCGGAAGGCATTCGTCAATTCAATAGGGATTTGCCCACTATAAGCAGTCTCTCCAGTTGGTTCATCACCCTCATCCATCTCCAAGCTAATGAGTATGGCGTTGTACATCGCAGGTAAAAAGTTGCCATCGGGGTCGGTATAGGACAACACACCATCCCCAAAGGCATCAGCACTTAATTGCCCAAGCGAGATCGTCTCGCCTGATTCTGTATTACGAAGCCATGCCACATAAATCATGCCATCAGGAGGCGTGTCTAAATCAAAAGTTAAGTTAATCGTATCCGCTGTGTTATAGCGTAAGTCACCGATACGCGGGAGATCAGGTGTTGGTTCAGTTGTCGGCGGAACATCAGTGGGGTCTTCTGCCAAAGCTGTTGCACTTTGCGTCGGAGGCGTGGCTCCGCCTTGTGGATTAATCAGTAAGATGGCGACTATTACAATCACAAGCGCAATCAAACCAAAGCCAGCCAATAGCACTAAGGGATTCGTCCCCGATTGCAACACCACTGTTGGGGTCTGTTGAGGATTCGTCGGCTGGTTAAAGTTAACTGTTGCTTGTTGTTCACTTCCCTTG
>JANQRM010000459.1 GCA_028284565.1 Anaerolineae bacterium
TCTTCACGGATACGTCTTAGTTCATCGAAATACCACGACTCAACCATGTCTACTGAGTCGGATGTTGACAGAGTGACTTGGGTGATGCCCATGCCCCAAGGACGGAAGAATTCATGCTCTACTGTAGCGACTTCGACATCGGGATAATAGGGCAACCATGTGGTGGCGTGAACATAGCAATGATGGTCGATAGCGGCGGTAGCGATGATCACCATCACAATGACTCCAATGATGATGACACCCAGACTCCGCACCATACGCGATATATCTGACAGCCATGAGATTTTTATCGGCTCGGCATCTGTTTCATAGCTTGCCCATTGTTCAACACGGCGTTGTGGTTCGGCGACAAAATCGCTGATGATGGCACTAAATTTATCCGGATATTCCAGACTTAAATAGGAGCCAGCTAATGGCATAGGACGCAGAACGGCGTTGGGCAGGGCTTCGATTAAGGCTTTTGCAGATGATAAGCGACGGTCTCCAGCACCCGATAATACCAATGTCGGAATCATCAATTTAGAGGTGTTTTTGGTGAAATCTGTCTGCGCTATAGCTTGTAGCCCCGTGCGCCAACCGGATGCGCCTACTCGGCTTGCATCCTGTAGAATGGTGTCTCGCATGGGTGGATAATGGCGAGTCATCAGCCGAGCGAGAAGGCGTGATATGATGAATGTCGGGAGGAGATATAAGCCGATTATTTGGAGTTTGTTGCGCCAGCCACCGCCGACCAGTTGTGCGCCTGTGAGTACCAGACTGGCAATCTTATTGGGCTGTTTGCTGGCAATTTGCAGGGCAACGGATGCGCCTAAGCCAATGCCTATTAGATGAATGTCTCGATGTCCGCGTTTGCGAATTATCGCAAGGACTTCATTTGCTAGATTCTCAACGGTGAAGTGGCTTTTGTCCTCATAGTACAAATCCGGCGCGATGATATGATGCGACTTGGCGAGTGCTTTTATCTGCGGTTGCCAGAAATCATGCAATACCCCTTCTGGGTGCAATAGCACCAGCGTTGGGTCGTTGTCTGTCCCCTCTTCATGATAGGCTAGCTTGGTTGTTGGTAACGATAGATGACTCATCCTGTTTCGCCTATAACTTGTTGGCGGAGGGTTTGGAATTCTGCTTGGAACTCGGCTTTCATGGCTTGCTTTTTATCTTCATGCAAAAAGGTCGCATTCAATCCGTTCATAACAAGCCCTTCAAGTTGGATTGTATCAAAGTCGAAGTGATGCGCGATTTGTTGATACTCATTCGTCAAGGTCGTGTTGAACATAGGCGGGTCATCCGAATTCACCGTGACATATAAGCCTTCGTCTATTAACTTGGGGAGCGGATGTTTGTCGAAAGACTCGAATATCCCCAAGCAGATGTTGCTGGTCGGGTTGACTTCGAGTGGGATTTGATGCTCTCGCAGATAATCGACAAGTGCGGGGTCTTCTAAACAACGCACCCCATGCCCTATCCGAACGGCTTTTAAGGCACGAATTGCGCCCCAAATACTAGCAGGTCCTTCGGTTTCGCCCGCGTGAGGGACACTTGGTAAGCCTGCTTCATCCACTATGGCAAATGCATTCACATAATCTTCGGGTGGATACCCTACTTCTGGACCCCCTAAGCCAAAGGCGACGACTCGCAACGCTCGATTCTCGACCACCCAGTGCGCGAGTTGTTCATGAACTTCGGGTTTCTCATAGAAACCGCGGGCGATGTCGATGACCAAGCCCATTGAGACACCCAGTTCGGCTTCTGCCCAATCAATCGACCGATTAATCGCCAACAGTTGTTCCCGAACATCGAGTCCCTTTTGCCAATAGTGCGTGTAGGCGGTGTAGGTCGCTTCGGTATAGCGGATATTCTGCTTGGCTTGTCCCTTGAGGAATTGCTTCGTCAGCCATTCGATGTCATCTTGGGTTTGGATACATTCACTCACTTTGAGATAGACCTCGATGAAGTGGTCGAAATCGGTGAATTGATACCACTTTCGGATGCCATCCACATCCGTCGCAGGCAGGCTGATGTTGTTGCGTCGGGATAGTTCCAGCAAGGTTTCCGGCTGAATCGCGCCTTCTAAGTGGACGTGAATCTCGACTTTGGGCATCTGGTTGATGAAGTGTTGCAGTTGTTGGTTGTTGGTCATTAGCTTTGACCTATTTTCTACATTTAGCATAGGTTGTGGTCGGAGCGTACAGCTGTACGCCCTTACAAAATTATACGTAATTGACAACTCTTAACGATTCCGAGTGAACAATTGCACATTGCCACAGCGTTTGCATTCACGGGCGCGTATCCATTTACCACGCGGGAACATCTCATCGGTGTCGGGCATAAAGCGAAACCCGGCTGAGGTGTGTCCAATGGTTTTGCCCCAATTGAATGCTTCTGCCCCACAGACAGGACAAGGAAACACATCGGGATTCGGACGTTTCCCAGAGACGTTCTTCCGCTTTTCGCTCATTTGTGACGGGTCATGGACTTCAAGAATAATTGCACATTTCCACAGATATCACAGACCCGCGCCCGTAAGCCTTCATTCTTGCCTAAAAAGCCATGCCCACTGGTACTGAAATAAACGCCACCGTTACTGGTTGGTGTTCCCCACCGGAAATAGGACTCGCCACAAATCGGACAAGGGTTATCATCGGGGTCGTCAAAGAACAGGCTTCGCTTTCGTTTGGGTTTGTCGGTCATCCTACCGTCTCCTCGCGTCGTTTCCAGATTAGAAAGTTGCCGATTTGTTCATCCCACAGACGATCATAATGTGCGCCGACCCACTGACTCAGTTCGGTATATTCGACCAGTAATTCATGCGAGTCCAGCGATGTACCCAAGACCCACGGTAGATAATCGGCTTGGAGGACAAGGACGTACTGGGGTCGGGTTTGCTCTAGCCATGTGATGTTCTCTTCTTTCCATTCATCAGGATAGATGTCTCCCACGAGTGCCGTGTGCATGGGGAAGCGAGACGCAGGTCGCCAGCCGCCCAAAAAGTAGATTTCAGGACGGTATCCCCAGACATAGAGATAGTCACCATTGGATAAATGGTCTTGTAGATAGTTTACCATTGCCAGTGATTCGTCGGGTTTGACAT
Source organism: Anaerolineae bacterium (assembly GCA_028284565.1). Next base: position 3,092 of record JANQRM010000459.1, read on the forward strand.
CGTTGGCTTGGAACTTGGCATAGAAATCGGATAGGGTTTCTTGTCCCAGATAATAGGGTAAGGCGCGTCCCCAAGTGACCCGCGCGACTAATCCCCAAAATAGAAGGATAACCAGTGAATAGGTAGCAATGCGAAGTCGCGTATTGGTCGTCAGTCGGGAGAGTATCGACTCCAAGCTGTATGCGACGAATAAGGCTAAGGGTGGGAGCATGGGGAGCCAGTGAGTATCGAATCCCTTGCCTTGAATCAGGACGAAAGCTAAGCCCGCCACGAGCCAGAGGAATGTTAGTCGCCAATTGGAGCTGAGTTTGAGATTTCGATTTTGAATCAACCAGATAAGGGGAAATAAGCCTGCCAATATCAGCAACATGCCCCAATGACTCCAACGGAAGCCGAGATAGTGTCCGAGTGAGTTGAATATCGAGCTGACATCCCCACCAATGGCTACGTAGCGTGTTCCTGATTCCGCGTTGATGAGCAGTTGTTCCACAATGCCATTCGATGCGAAATAGAGCAGTGGAATCCCACCAATGATGAGTCCACCGATGGCGAATGATAGGGCTTCTCTTGTGGGGAAGGTGCGCCGTATCACCATTTGATGTATCACCAGTGCGAGTACGAAGAAGATATAATAGTGCTTGAACCACAGGATGAAGGCGGATAATCCCCCGACGACGACTCCCCAACGGATGGCTTGTGTGCTGTTGAGGGGATGGTCATTGCCTTTGACGAGGGCGACGATGGCGAGTGTCATGGGTAACAGCACCAGCGAATCACTCTGCGACAGGCTGGCGAAGGTCTCTGTGAAGTAGAAGACGGCGAACAAGATAATCGCTAATAAACCGACTCTGCGATTTCCCCAGCGCGTGCCGAGCCAATAGAGTGCAAGTCCGGTGAAGAAAACGGCGATGAAGTCGAGTATTCGCACAGCAGTCACGTTTGCGCCGAAGAGGGTCATCGACGAGGCGTAGATATAGAAAATGGGCGGGGGTTTCTGCTCCCACATATCGAGATAGGGTAACCCCCCTTCGCGGATAGTATTCGCTACCGTCGCATACACGGCTTGGTCACGTCCGAGGGGGTAGGATAACACGGGTAGAGCAACCAGTAACGATAGTATAATAAGGATTAGGGGCAGGTAGCGGTCAAGAGATTTCACTTGAACCTCACCCTACAGCGCGTAGACACTGCTGTTCATCCCTCTCCAAATGAGAGGGACTTTCTTAGCGATTGTAAAGACTCGAAAATTCACAGCACGCTCATTCCCCTAAGATGCGGGTGGCGCGGTCAAGATTCCCGACGCTGTAATACTTGGCTGAGGGATGATGAGTGTAAATCGCCGCCGTGCTTTGCTCTGGCACGAGTTGATAAGATGCGGTGAGGGTCATGCCCAATTCGCTCTCGACCTGTGGGAGCAAGTTGAAGACAATTTCGTGGTCTTCTAAATCGGGACAGGCAGGATAGCCCCAGCTATAGCGTTTGCCTTGATTTGGCGAAATACCAAGTTCACTTTCGACATGCTTGGTCACATAGTTGGCGGTGGCTTCGGCAGCTTGGACAGCTAAACCATGAAAGAAATAGGCTTCGCTGTATTCATCAGCACCTTGTAATGTGTCGAAGGTTTCTGTGGCAGTTTCGCCAACAGTTACCGCTTGTAACACACAGATATCCACACTACGCCCATCGACAGGTTCGTAGTAATCGCTGATGCACAGGAATTCGCCATCAGGTTGGCGCGGGAAGGTGAAACGGGCGAGTTCAACAGTTTCATTGGTGTCGGCATAGTGGTCTGGGTCATAGATGATGAGGTCATCGCCATCACTGTTGCAAGGGAAGTAACCATAGACCGCTTGGGGTTTGAGTGTCCCATCACGTAAGGCAGACTTGGTCATCTGCTCCAGACGGGTATCGTATTCGGCTTGGAGTTCTTCCCATGCCTCGCCCTGTGTATTCTTCGCACCCCATGAGAGGCGATAGAGTTCCGGTTTATGCAGATGCTGCAGGACGATTTCTAAGGGCATTTCACGAATGACTTTTGTTCCCCAAAACGGGGGTTCAGGCAAGTCGGGTGCTGGGGATACGGTGCGTCCGCCATCCCCGCGACTGGCTCTGCGTTGGGGTCGTTTACGATTGATTTCGTCGTAGGCTTCGTCGATAACTTCTTCGACAAAGATGTTGCGTCCATCGAGATCGACCAACTTATCCATCACGGACAAGCCCTCGAAGGCATCTTTGCAATAGAACACGCCGGGCAGATAGGGTTCGTTGGATTCATCCAAGAAGAGAATACGCCGACCAAAGCGACGGTTGATTGCCGCGCCACCGACAAGTACGGGATAGTTGAGTCCGCGTCGGGCGAGTTCGTTGACGATGAGGGGCATTTGCTTGGAGGTGCTGACCAACAAGGCAGAGAGTCCAATCGCATCGGCATCGACTTCGACGGCTTTGTCGATGATGGTATTGGCGGGGACTTGCTTGCCCAAATCATGTACCGTGTAGCCGTTATTGGTGAGGATGGTTTTCACGAGATTCTTGCCGATGTCGTGGACATCCCCATAGACCGTTGCGAGGACGACCACACCTTTGGATGTGCCTTCAACACGTTCCATGAATTGTTCGAGATAGGCGACGGCTTTCTTCATCACCTCGGCGGATTGGAGAACGAAAGGTAGAATCAATTCGCCTGCGCCAAATTTATCACCGACCTCTTTCATCGCGGGAAGCAACACATTGTTTAGTACACCCACTGCATCTTGTCGGGTAAGGCAGTCATCAATACGTTCTTCGACCTTTTCTTTTTTGCGATGAACAATTTGCCAGTGAATGGCTTCTTCGCTGGTCATGTCTTCGGTGGGGTCGATCTGCTCTGCGCCACCCAATTCGACTTCGTTTTCCTCGAAGTATTGAATGAAGCGTGGCAATGCATCGGGGTCGCTGTTGAAGATAAGGTCTTCAGCAATTTTGCGTTGCTCTTCGGGAATCTCGGCGTAGGGGGTGATGTGGGCTGGATTGACAATCGCCATATCCAAGCCAGCTTTCACCGCATGATATAGGAAGACGCTGTTCAACACCCCGCGCGCACCGGGACTGACCCCAAAGCTGACATTGCTAACGCCGAGCGCAGTCATCACGCCGGGAATACGTTCTTTAATCAGCCGAATGCCCTCTATCGTTTCGACAGCATCATTCCGCAATTCCTCTTGTCCGGTGGTCAGGGGGAAAGTCAGCGTATCGTAGATGAGGTCTTCGGGACTCATGCCATAGTCATTGACCGCTATCTCGGTGATGCGTTGGGCAATCTCGAATTTTTTGTCGCGGTCATGCGCCATGCCCTCTTCGTCGATGGTCATCGACAAAACCGCCGCACCGTGTTTGTTGGCAATCGGCAGGATGGAGTCAATGCGTTCTCGTCCATTTTCGAGGTTGTTCCCGTTGATGATTCCGCGTCCCGGATAGAGTGCGAGGGCGGATTCGGCAACATCGGCTTCGGTGGTGTCAATAATGAGGGGGACTTCTACCGCCATCGCCAGCTTCTTGACGAGCTTTTCCATCTGTTCTTTTTCGTCGTCGCGCTCCGTCAATGCCACACAAACATCCAGCATATGCGCGCCACTCTCGACTTGTCCGACGGCAATTTGCACGAGGCTGTCATAATCATCTTCGAGCAAGAGGCGTTTGACCTTGCGACTGCCCTGACTGTTGACCCGTTCCCCAATGAGTGTGGGACCGGGATTTTGAATCATGCGCGTGGCAGTCATCCCACTCGACGCTTGAGCTTCGTGGATGGGGTCGCGTTGCTTGGGCGATTGCCGTTCTTTCGACACCTCATAAGGATGCCCATGCATCTTCTCATACAACTTTGAGAGGTGTTCCGGAGTCGTGCCACAGCATCCCCCGACGACATTGACACCCCAGCGTGTAAATTCGGAGACCATTTCGCTAAAAGGGTCAGGCTTCATAGGATAGACGGCTTCCCCATCGACATTGATGGGCAAGCCAGCATTGGGTAATACGCTGATTGGCAAGCGACTGCGCTCAATGAGATACTGAATGGGCTGGCGCATGTGTTCGGGTCCGGTGGAGCAATTCATCCCGATAATATCAATGGGTAGGGATTCGAGTGTCACGAGTGCGCTGGCAATATCCGTCCCAAAGAGCATCCGCCCAGAGACATCAAGCGTGATTTGTGCTTGGATTGGAATCCGTACACCTGCATCCTCAAAGTAGCGATTGATTCCATGAATGGCGGCTTTCACTTCGAGGATGTCTTGGCTGGTTTCAATCAGGAGGACATCGGCTCCCCCTTCGACCAGACCTTGTGCCTGCTCATAAAAGAGGTCAGCCAGTTCAGCAAAGGTGACATCACTCAAGTCGGGGTCATCGCCAGAGGGTAGCTTGCCACTCGGTCCGATACTACCAGCCACAAAGCGCGGAACACCTGTTTCTTGCTCGAATTTATCGCAGGCTCGGCGGGCTATCTTGGCGGCGGCGCGATTCACTGCTAGCGTCTCATCTCCCAAGCCATATTCACCTAGCGTCAAGCGATTCCCGCGAAAGGTGTTCGTTTCGACTGCTTCACTGCCGACAGCCAAGAAGGATTCGTGAATCTCCTGAATGACATCGGGACGTGTGATAGAGAGATAGTCGTTGCAACCTTCTAAATGATCGCCACCAAAATCCTCAGCGGTGAGATTGTAGGATTGGATGCTCGTCCCCATTGCGCCATCAAACAGCACAATATGGTCATCAATGGCATCCAGATAACGTCGGTTCGTGAATTCGCGGGTTTTTGTGTGGTTCATGAAGATGGTTCGTCCTCGTCTATGCTTATGTTTCACAATCTCTTGCCGGTTCAATTTCGACAGTTGCGCCTGCCACTTCCAATGCCAGTTCGATGAAAGTTGCTTGTTCCAAATCAATACAATCCAACACAACCGAGGGCGGGTCGTAGATACAGCGAATCGCCTCCAGATGGGTGTGTGCCGACCCCGGCGACGGAGCCATCAGCACATTGAGGATGGGTGCGCGTTTGCTGGTCGGCACATCGATGAGGATGACGCGATATTTGGGACTTGGTTTGGTCATACTCGAAACTATTCATCACGTAAATCAACTGCCTCATCCGCTTCTGAAAGCCATTGTTGCAAATGTTCAATCGCGTCGCTGGCACTATAGGCATCTGCGCCTGTTAAACGACGGTAAGCATCTACTGCTTGATTGACATCGCCTGTTTCCACCAGCCGTTCTAAGTGCAGGACATCTTGTTCTGCCATCTCTTGGAAGGCTTGGAGACTCGTATCTTGGCGGGTGCGTTTGCGCTTTTCTTCGATTTGCAAGAACCACACCACACCCACAATCAAGATCGTCAGAATCAGGATGAGGTTAAGCGCGATGATACCTAAAACGACAGAGAAGTCCATGCTACACCGCCTCTAGCACTTGCTCGATTTCAAAGGGCGCATATAAGGTGACATCGGCATCGGATTCGATTTGTTCACGGTACTGTGGGAAACAATCACAGGTGCGTAAATCCAACAAGCCAATTATCTGCACATCTTCAAGTTCGGATAAGGCGATGAATACCTCATCCAGATTTGCTGTTTCCGATAGTGCAACCAATGTCACAGCACTGTCTACTGTCTCATGAAGTTCGGAAAGTTTTGGCAGGATGTCACCCGATAGTCGAATCACTTCCTCACCTTGCAATAGCTCAGGGTCGATTTCCAGCCGTGATACATTGTCTATGACGGTCACACGCTTGCCTTGATTTGTATAGTGTGTTGCCAGTTCGACAGTCAAATGAATCTTCTCAATCGCCACCAAACCAACCAGTACAATCCACGTCATCAGCTTTTCCGTATCTTCTCTTTAATGCTATCGGCAACGGCGAGCCACAATTCAATATCGCGTTGCTCAATCGCTTCATCTGTCCAAAATTCATAGGCGATTTGGGTGGCTTGTGCGTCGGTGTATTGCCCGGTCGCAGGGTCAAATTGATTCGCTCGCACGCGTTCCCAATCCTCTAGCCGAGAGCCATACCATGACTCGACCAACTCTGCCATGATGCCATTGACGCTTGCGCTCACCAGATAACCAATGCGGGGTGGCAGTGCGCCGGGTTGCATGGCATATGCCATATCGGAGAGGGCTTTCATGAAGTTGCCAGCTCCGGGTTGGGTGAATTCTTGCATGGCTTCTGGCGGGAGTCGGCGGGGTGCTGTGCCAGTGTTGACCATCTGTACCAAGATTTGCTGAGCGAATTGAGCATCCGGATAATAACGCAGGAAGGTCTCAACAAAGGGATGGACTCGTTCCACGACGACCATAAGCGCGATGAAAAATTCCATCTGCAAGAACAACTTCTTCAACAGAAATTGCGTCTGCTCTGGGTCACGCGCTTCGGCGGCGTGTCGTAATTGGAGGAGGTCGATTTCCGTCTGTGTACTCATAGTCTCAGCGTATCATATCCATATTAATCTAGCGTAAATTAGAGCTTCAACACCGACTCAACTGCCAGCCAAAAGAGCTTTTCACGGGTGCTGGCTTGTTGATGCCAACCGCGATGATCCCATGTTTCACCGCCGACATCATCCCCACCATAGAGCAATTGACCAAAGACCACTTGGCGAAATTGAGCAATCGCAAAGAAGGCAGAGGTTTCCATCTCGACGGTCAGACAACCCTCATCCCGACGGTGTTTGACTTTATTCGCCGTTTCACGATAGGGCGCGTCGGTTGTCCATGTTTTGCCGATGAGATACGGAACGTCATGTTGTGCCAATGTCTGCTTGATGGCTTCGATGGCTTGCGGATGACCAGCGACCTCACGTGAGGGTGGCAGATAATGATAACTCGTGCCTTCATCCCGAATGGCAGAGTTGGGAATGACGACAGTGCCTAGCCTAATCGCACTATCCAGCACACCCGCCCCACCACAGGCGATGAATTTTGCCCCACCTTTGGCAATCATCTCCTCGAAGAAGGTCCCCATCAAGGATGCACCCACGCCGGGATGTGTTACACAGATGTCTTGTCCCTCATGCTCCAGTTGATAGATGGAGTTTACACCAATCTCACTACCGAGATGTCCAATGACTTCAGTTTGCCCATTCCCACAGACAGACTGAATGATCTCATTGAAGAAGCAAAAGACGACTCGCTCTGGTAAGCCTTCAATGGATGCAACGGCTTGGCTCGGCTCGATGATGGCGGTGGGGGATGAGTCAAATTCGAGAATCGGTGCGTCCTGCATAAAACGAAAAACTCCTTCAGACTGGAAGGAGCGCAAAATTGCAAATGGGTTGCAAGTTGACGCTCATCTCCCAGACAATTTGTCTGACGAATGTAGCACCGTTCCGACGCTTCGGGGGTTGCTGTGGGGTCATGGGGCCGTGTCCCTCGCCCACTCGTGATGAGTTGATGTGTACGTATCCTATCAGGGAACAGATTTGTCTGTCAAGCGTGATACAAATTCTGATGCTTCTAGCATATAATTACAAATGTGAGGAGTGTCTACCAACTACTTTCGCTAAATCCGTATTGAGCATGTTGACAATTTCCCCATCTTGTTTAAACAGTATCCTTGTATGTCTCAACCACCCAAGATATTCTGTCCAGCTAGTAAATTTCAGAGATACCATATTCTCATCTACTTTGTACAATTTTGGTGCCATGATGTCATAAGATAGATTTTTTAATAGTAGATTTTTCGCATCTACATCTTTTTTAACAAAAGGTTGAGTTCCAAACAATTCTTGGTCTTGAATCATTGGAATATCATCAATGCCATTTATTAATACCGGGAAAAATTGGTGTCCTAAATATGTCTGAATAATAAATTGAGCTAAGCCTTCGAGATCATTATCAAACTTTTCTAGCAGATTTTCTCGCTTACTAAATTTGATGTAATCATCATATTGAATATGATTATCGAGCCATAATATGCGTTGGTTATCTAATAGAGCAAAAGTAATATGGGAACGACCCCAATTTGCATATGCTATCCTAATATCTGTCGAATCAAAGGATAACCAATCCAAGTATATGTGATCGGACTCGGCTGACGCGAAAAATTCGACACGCTGATTCAGAATCATGATAAACCAATCGTCACTTTCTTTGATCGATATAGACTGAAAATGTTTAACCAAATTTTGCTTGATTGTATTGTCATCCATATTGAGAATTCCCTATCATCTTTTTGAAGATTATAGAATCAAAAAGCGGACGTGTTGCCCGCTTTAGATGAGTTCAGTGAATGATGAAGATTAAAGTTCGGGTTCGGGTTGTGCTTCGTCGTCATAGCCCAAGATTTTGAGTGCAGAGAGGGCGGCTTCGCGGGTTTTATCGGTAGCATTGGATGCTAAGAGGATGAGGGGTTCGATGGCACGTTCATCACCGAGTTGTCCCAAAGCTTGTGCGGCATAGAGAGGCGTTTGGAAACCGGGTGCTTCTAAGGCTCTGATGAGTGGATACACCGCCCGTTGGTCACGTAATTTGCCGAGCATCATGGCGGCACGCCCACGCACAATCAGGTCTTCGTCTTGGTCTTCGACAGTCTTAATCAGGGCGAGGAGGGCTTCTTCGCCACCAACCATGCCGAGCTTCATCACAGCGGTTCGGCGACGATCCTTACTGACATCACGCAGTTCGGAGAGAATATCTTTGAGGTGTTCGGTTCTGGGGTCTGTCATGGCGTTATCCTTTCAGCTCATAGGACAGACGAATACCGTCTA
>JANQRM010000460.1 GCA_028284565.1 Anaerolineae bacterium
TTATGCCCTCCTTTATCAATAAAATACAAACGGTTTCTCAAAAGAATTACGCCTCCTTTTCTGACTCTGAAATTTGTGGCTGTTTGCCCCAACGAGACTGGGCTTTATTAGCCGTCCAAAGTGCAATTTTAAGCATCAAAAAAAGATTTAATGGGACGCTAGCAACCAAAATACAAACAACGGGGAGACCTCCCTGTCCAGTTCGGTTGTCAATTTCTATCCCTAACCACAGCGCAAAGAGTGTCACCAAAATGGCAAGTAAACCCGTTGATGAGGTTAATCCCGCCAGACTTAAAGTCTCTCGGCGTTCATCTCTTTGTCGCTTAGGTGAACTCATTTTTCACCTAAATTCAGTATATGTGCATTTTATCACAAGCGAAACGCTTACACCATAACGAATTAGAGACCATTTCCAGCTTGTCTTGCCCAATCGAACACCCAGTTGTACACTGGAGTCGCCGCAATCGTCCCCAATAAAATGACGACCACACCCATGATTCCCAATGCCCACGCATAGGGACGAGTGACTTCAATCTCGACATTTTCATCCGGGCTACGGTCAACATACATGACCTTGATTACGACCAGATAGTAGTAAAGCGCAACAATCGCATTCAAGACACCGATAATCGCCAAGCCCACCAAATTCGCATCAACCGCCGCTTGGAACAAGAAGAACTTGCCAAAGAAGCCCGCCACCGGAGGCACACCCGCCAATGACAACAAGCTAACTGTCATTGCCAAAGCCAGCCACGGACTGCGCCGATTCAAGCCGGCGAGGTCAGCAATCTCTTCGCTTCCTGTTTTCTCACTGAAAATTATAACTGCCGCGAATGCCAGCAAGTTCGTGAAAGTATACATAAACATATAAAAGGCAACGGATGATAATGCATAGGCTTGCGGTGCAACATCCGAACCCGCGACAATTCCAGGATTGGTCGTCTGCAACGCCGCTACACCAATCAGCGTATAACCCGCTTGGGCAATCGACGAATATGCCAGCAGACGCTTGATATTCGTTTGACGCAATGCCAGCACGTTCCCCAACGTCATCGAGACAATCGACATTACGACAAGCAAGTTCACCCAGAACTCTTGAATACCAATGCCAGCGACGACAATATCAGCAGGGAAGACACTCGCCATAAAGCGCACTAACAACGCAAAGCTCGCCGCTTTACTCGCAACGCTGACATACGCCGTGACAGGTGTCGGCGCACCTTCATAGACATCCGGTGTCCAGAAGTGGAAGGGAACCGCGCCGATCTTAAAGCCGAAGCCGATGATGACCATCACGAGAGTCGCAAAAATCGGGATAATGCTATCACCCGCTCCAGCCGACAATGCCTGTGCAATGCCATCAAGGGAGGTTGTTCCGGTGAACCCGAAGAGCAAGCTAAAACCATACAGCATGAATGCTGAGGCAAACGAGCCGTAGAGAAAATATTTCATCCCACTCTCGACCGAGCGTTTGTCACCCAAGCGGAAGGTGGCGAGGATATAGAGCGGAATCGACAGCGTTTCCAAAGCGATGAAGACCATCACCAAATCGGATGCACCACTCATCAGCACTCCGCCCAAAGTCGCAATGATAATAATCAGATAGAACTCACCTTTGCGTCCCACCCCGCTATCATCAATCGCAATTAGTGCGGTAATCGACCCACCCAGCATGACCATCACCTTGAATATTTGTGAGAGGGGGTCATATTTAATCATCCCACCCCACAGCACAACGGCCTCACCATCATAAAAAGCAGGCGACCAGATGAGAGGGGTAATTGCCAGCAGTGCCATCCCAATGGCGGATATCAGAGCGATACTACGCTTCTGGGCTTCTCCGCCATAGACATCGACAAAGAGGACGATAATCGCCAGTAAGGTCAATCCGGCTTCAGGGATAATTGCCGGGAAATGTTGCAGAAAATTAAACTCTGTCACCGCTTACCCTCCTAATAAGGTGACAACAGGTTGCAAGCCCGTTGTAATCATGGGAGCCATGACGGGGGGGTACATCCCCAAGATAATCAATGGCAAACCGAGCAATAACAAAATAATGCGGTCTTGGAATTCGATATTACCAACATCCGCGTAACGCTTGGCGTCGAATTCTCCAAAGAAAACCGATCCCGTAACACGCAATACATACGCCGCCGTAATGACGATACCAAGTGCCGCCAATACCACCAAGATCGAGTAGTAATTCGAGAGTTCAAACCCGCCAATCGACAGGGTAACGACTTCAGAGGCTTCCCACATCCCTTGGAAAATCGGGAATTCTGCGACGAATCCACTTAAGCCGGGCATCCCCATACTTGTCAAACCGCCGATGATGAAGCAGACAGCCACCCATGGCATGGCTTTGGCAAAGCCGCCCAAGCTGGGAATATCCCGTGTATGCGCGCGGTCATAGACCATACCGACAACACCGAAGAAGAGTGCCGTCATCGCACCATGACTGAACATCTGAATGCCAGCACCGGTCATGCCCGTTAGATTCAACGTGGCAAAGCCCATAATGACTAAGCCCATGTGACTGACCGACGAGAAGCCAATAACATACTTAAAGTCACGCTGTCGGAACGCAATCAACGCCCCATAAACAACATTCACTACTGTCAACAAGACCATCCACGGGAGATGAGTCTCTGCCCCTTCAGGCATCAGTTGAATCCCCGCGCGTAACGCCGCAAAGGCACCGACTTTCATCAGCACACCCGCATGAATCATGGAGACAGCTGTTGGAGCCGCCACATGACCATCCGGCGACCAGTTATGGAAGGGGAACATCCCTGCGAGGACTGCAAAGCCCACGAAGATGAAGGGGAACCAGAACTTAGCAAAGGTCAGCGTATCGCTACCCAAATAAGGAATATCAAATGCGCCATGTTCCGCCGCTAGAGTCAGTTGAATCATGCTAAAGCTAAAGGGTTGCGAATCTTCTGGCAATATACCGCCGGGAGCCGTAGCCGCCGCGAAGATTTCAGCGCCCTCATTCATGAAGAAGTTCGCCGCCGTGAAGTAGAGAGCAATCGCACCCACCAGTGCAACCACAGACCCAATCAGGATGTAGAGCGTGAGTTTCATTGCCGCGTATTCACGCAACTTCACCCAACCCCAGCCCGCAATCAAAATGTACATCGGGAAGATAGCGAGTTCATAGAAGAAGAACAACACAAATAAATCGACGGAGACAAAGACCCCCATCACACCCGAAACAAGGAGCATGAAGAACGCCATAAACTCACGCACGCGGTCTTCCAAGTTCCACATGATGAGAACACCTGTCACCGCCACCATACTCGTCAACAAGACCATCGGCGCAGACAAGCCATCCACACCTAAGTGATAGTAAAGTCCGATGCTTGGCAACCACGGCACACGTTCTTGAAACTCCAATCCTTCCGCATACATTTCAGTTGCGACACTATCTCCACCCGCTTCAATTTGTATCGTCTGATTATCAGCCACATCGCTAGCAATCGAGTTGTAGTTGAAGAAGATGGCTCCACCCAGCAACAACACGATCAATGCCGCCGAAATCGCCACACCGCGAATGAGGTCACGGCGGTCTGCGGGCAAAAAGAGAATGGCTACCCCAGCGATAATCGGGATAAAGACAATCGCGCTGAGAACCGGAAACGTAAATCCTTCCATAATCGGCTATCCTATCCCACTGAGAATATGGGTCACACTGTTATTAATCACGGGTAAAATCCAATTGGGTGCAACACCTGTGAAAAGCATCAACACCATCAGCGGTGCGATGGCAACAAATTCGTGACGTTCAATTTCAAGATGAGTGTCTCGCCATCTCATATTAAAGGGTCCATGTAGAGTATAACGAATTCCCTTGAGGATATAGCCCCCTGTAAAGAGCAAGCCAATCATCGACACGGCAGTTAGCCATGTAAAGACGGGCCAAGTCCCACGCACGACCAAGAATTCACCCACGAAACCATTCAAACCGGGCAAGCCCAAACTCGCCATACTGGTGAAGATGAATATCCCGCCAAATATCGGAGCTTTTACCCATAAGCCACCATACTCACGCAAGTCACGGGTATGGGTCTTGTGGTAAATCCCACCTGCGAGCAGGAACATCCCAGCTGAACTCAAACCATGATTGAACATCTGCATGACCGCGCCATTAGTCGCAATAATTGCGGTTTGTAAACTCTCGTCGGATAATGTACCTGCGCCTTCTGCCCATGCTTGTCCGTAGAACTGCGCCATAACTGCCAGCCCGATACCAACAAAGCCCATGTGATTCACCGAGCTATAAGCAACCAGCCGTTTGATATCCCACTGTCCAAAGGCGGCAAATGCGCCCAGCACAATCCCCGCGACAGACAATATTGCAAAGAGCGTCGCCACATCAATGCCAAGCAAAGCCACTTCGCTAATCCAGACATCAGGGAACAAAGGAATGACCAAGCGGATAAACCCATATGCCCCCAACTTGAGCATCACACCTGCCAGCAACATTGAGCCAGCCGTCGGTGCTTCACCATGCGCGTCAGGTAGCCAAGTATGGAAGGGCCAAATCGGAATTTTAATCGAGAAGGCGAGGAAGAAACCGAGGAACGCCAATGCTTTCACTGCGCCCACGTCTATCCCCAGCAAGGCAGGTTCGCCTGCGCGGAATGCGGGCCAAATTTCGTTCAAGGTTTGAATATCATAAGTCCCAGCAGACCAACCGACCAGCTGTGTAGCCAGCAACATCCCTAGCGTCCCACCAACTGAGTAAATCATGAACTTCGTTGAGGCATATTGACGATTGGGACCGCCCCATTGGTTGATGATGAAGTACATTGGCACGAGGCTGAGTTCGTAGAACAAGAAGAA
>JANQRM010000461.1 GCA_028284565.1 Anaerolineae bacterium
AATCCCTCCTCTGGATAGAGAAGAGATTTTTTTGTCTGTTGATTAGAATGCTAATCCTCATAGGGTTCTTCAGGGGGTAGCGGTTTGGCTGTACCGAAGCGATTCCAGAAGTCTGTGAAAATCGCTTGAGCGTCACACACCACGCCTTGTCCACCAAAGTAATCACACACTCGTTGAATATCACGGCGTAAGATGAAATCGGCTTTGGGGTTGCTGTCGATACTGGTCACCTGTGGAAAATCAATCAGCGTGATGTCACCTTCCCAATAGAGGATGTTATAGGCAGACAAATCCCCATGAATCGTATTCTGTTCCAGCATCAATTCGACATTCCACATCACCTTTTGGAAGAGTTCTTCCGCTTCTGTGGGGTCAAGGTCAATCGAGTTGAGGGTTGGTGCTGGGAACTGTGGATCACCATGATAGCTCATGAGAATAGCATTGTTGCCTGTGATAATTGGCTCTGGGACATCTGCATCTAGCGCATAAAGTGTCTGTAGTGTTTGATATTCAAACATCAGCCAAGAGACATGCGAGATTTCTTCCCCGAACTTGGTTTTGTTCTTCAATGCGCGTCGTGTTCGATGGTCGTTGTCTTTCATCTTTGTGCCATCGAATTTCAATACACCGCGTCCCTCTTTGTACATCTTGTCATTCCGTAGGTTACGGAACATACGCGGTCGATAGACTTTCGCGGCGATCCATTCTTTTCCAGTCGATTCGTGTGCCAAACAGCGATAGACACTCGCTTCCTTCCCACCTTTGACGATTGCCATCACATCGGTTATGAGAGCTTGGTCGTAGAACGGGCGGAGTGATTCATAAAGCCAAACCGCTTCATGTTTTGCTGGCGTATAGGTTGTTTCAAAGCCGGCTTCGAGTCCAACAGTATCCGCGATTTCTTCTAAAATGGCTTCTTGGCTTTTCTTTGGCTGATGCACGGGCTTGGGTTTACGTTTACGTCGTGCTTTGCGGTCATGCTGAAACGGGTCGAAGTCGAGAGTATAGTCGTCGTATTCGCCCAATTCGTAGTCATCATAGGTCATTCGGTTGTTTCCTTATTTGTGAAGTTTTCTGGTGAATTCGCCCAAATGGGTCGCTGGTAGGCAAACCAATTGCGGGCTTTTTGGGTGTTGATTTCGGGAAGATGGGTTTCAACTAAGTTGAAGACCTCGTCGACGAGTTTCAATAACTCAGGGACAGCTTGCTTGGGTGATGCTTGTATCACATCGTTAAATCGAAATGCAAAGTTGTCTGCGAGGATAGTCATTTCTGATAGGAGATATTCAACCTGCTTAAGGCGTGGGAGATACAGGCGATTGATACCGATGAGTAAAGTGATGAGTTGTTTGCAATGCTTCTGAATCAATTCTCGATAGGTTAGCCAATCTTTGCGTTCAATTAGCATCTCCCATACCCACTGTGGATTCATCATCAAGTTATCGCGGACAATTTGAAGCGAGACAGGTTTGGGGCATCTTCCAATCTGTGATTTCCATTCTTGAACCAGCGACTCACCAGCAAGTGGTTGTGCATGAAGTAGTGAGTAGAGTTGATTCAACTTGTCTGGATGGGAATCAAATGCCACTGTCACATCTTCGATCATCTGTCTCGTTGAATCTGATAGCACATGCGTGACATCAATTTTCAAACCTGAATTTCGGTCTCCAAATAGATAGAAGGATTCCATCCATCTTTGAAGCGATACATCACTTTCACCTGACAGATTATCCTCAAGCTTTTGGCAGAAGCCGTTCAGCCGTTGAATTACTTCCCAACGCTCGTTATCAGTTGGAGGCGATGCCCAATAGATAACCATGTCAATATCTGAGAAACGGTCTGCTTGATTCCGTGCCACACTTCCCACAAGGACACTCGCATCTACCTTCGCAAGTTGAGTATACTGAGGTGCTATTGTCTGCGTGACGAGATGTATTCGCCAACGCGAATTGGGTTGATAGTTAATCACGAATTGTTTCCTAGTGAATCAAAAACAGCTAATGTGCATAGCTGTCGATAAGAACAGCCACGCGCAATCGGTGAATGCAAAAATCATCCACCCCAAATACGGTCAGATGCATCGTGACTGGTTACTATTATGATGAAATGAGAGGTGAATCCCTAGCGAGCAGTCTCCGACACATCGGTAATTAAGACAAGTGCAAATTGAACAACCATAACACACTCCTACTAACTAAGGTTTATCAGTTACAGGGAAAGTCTAACACGGGTCATAGTGGGTTGTCAAATTCATTATTGTGATTCTATCTAACCCATAGACAACGAAATGCTATACTTGTTGAATTAGCTCATATAGAAAGCCAACTTATGCCCACTACCCTCTATCTGATGCGTCATGGTGAAGTTCATAATCCCGATCAAATCCTCTATGGGCGAATGCCCAATTTCTATCTCAGTGCAACTGGACGCAATCAAGCTCAATCTGCTGGTCGGTATCTGCACGATAAAAATATTCAAGCTGTCTATAGTAGCCCTATGGAACGTGCAGTTGAAACCGCGACAATTGTCACAGAGCAATTGCCAAGCGATTTAGCACCGAAAATTGATGAACGAATTATCGAAGTGCATACGCCTCATGACGGTAGACCACTTGCTGAACTCGAAGCCATGAACTGGGATTTGTATAGCAACAATCCGCCTAAATATGAGCAACCGTCTGCTATCCTTCAACGTACATCCGATTTCATTCAAACAGTTCGTCAACAACATTTCAACGAATCTTTTCTTGCGGTGGCTCATGGTGATATTTTGGTTTTCTGGTTCTTGCATGTGCTGGGTCAAGCCCCTCAACCTGCGAAAAAAGAAACGCTTGAGGATTTTGGCTTACCAGAACGCTATCCGGCAACCGCATCATTTTTTACGTTTACTTTCCAAACGGATGCACCTGATGAAATCCCATTATGGTCGTATACCCGCCCGTATTGAGAATCGCAATTGAAACTGTGGATAGCAAACGGTATAGTGACTTGGTCGAAACTTAGCTTATGAGGTTATGATGTCATCGCTATTTGGAAGCCGACGGTCTCAACCCGAAGAACAAGAAGAACTACATCCAACTCGGATCACAATTCAAGAAGCTCCAGTTGGATTCGATACGGTACTTGGTGCTGAATGCACCATGGAAGGCAAAT
>JANQRM010000466.1 GCA_028284565.1 Anaerolineae bacterium
TCTTCACGCCGAATTTATGGCGAATCGCCCTGATCGTGGGTGTTGGGGTTTGGGTTCTGTTAGTCGGCGTTGGGGTTATTATTTGGCGACGTTAATCGGTTTTGGTCAAGCCAAGATCAATATCACTGCGGGTTGTATCACAATGGGAACAAAACCATAGGGTAATCGAAAGGGGTAATTCCAAGCGTTCTGCCACATCATCTGGCACGGATTGGGTTCCAACATATTGGAATGTCGCCTTGTGACGGCAACTTGGACAGACCAGCACGATGGGGTCTTGTGAAGTCAACTGGGTCATTTGAATGTCTATGCTCAGAATAGATTCCTATATTATCTTAACCATAATTACAAAAAAAGCAACGTTTTGGTTGTTAGCTCAGATTAGAATCCCATAACAGTACCCTGTTGTCAGACAAAAAGAGCATTTCTCGAAAGATATGCTCTTCGCATTTGTAAAGGGATGGCTGTGATTTAGTCTGCACTGGGGGTTTGTAGACATTCACCTGATGCGAGGTTACATGACACATCGTCCGCACCCATTGCCATCAGGTCTGCCACCCAATCAGAGAAGCTCACCCCATCAGCACTGAATTGGAAGAAAAGCGGGTTGTTGATGATGCAGTGTTCGCTTCCGCCAGAGATGAAGGAGTCATAGTTATCTACAGTGGCATTGATGGTGGCTTGACCCGTCATCATGTCCGTTGCCCATTCTTGTCCGAAGGCGGCAACTGCATTCCCGTCACTCAAATCTACGCCATTGAGTAAGGCGGCGAAGAAGATTTGCACATTGTCAATAAAGGATGTGGATTGCGCGAATTGGACATCGGGATAGGCTTGTGCTGTGACGATATATTGTTGGGTCGTCGTGAATTCGTCTTGTGGAATCTCGGCTACAGCGTCGAAGGCGTTGGCATAAAAATTCCAATTGGCAAAGCCCACAAAATCAGAGGGGGTTAAGCCACCCACGCCTGCATCGGCAAGATGAACAATCGACGAGTCCGTATAATTGTCGATAATGGTGGGGACGTGTCCAATGGAGCCATACGCCCCAGCACTACAACCCGTGACCATCACCTGCGACAGAGCGTCAAAGTTGGCAAATGTCCAATCGAGGACGGCATTCGCATTGTTCACGCCGTTATGATCGACGGAATATTCTTGATCTGTACCGGGGATGGTATAGGTGTGTTCTGCGTCTCCAATATGAATATCCCCTGAACAATAGGGGACGAGAACAACGCTATAATCCCCCGCTGGACTATTCTCCATATCAAACAAGCCCGTCATATAACCCATGCCTTCGCCATCTGCCACGGTGTCTTTGTATAAGCCAGCTTCGGTCAGTCCTGCATCACGCGCAGTATAACTGGCAACGCAAGTCCCTTCATCCCAGCAGGCTCCACCCCCTTGGAAGTGAATGAGTAGGTTATCACTTTCACCGGGACGCACGAAGAACTTATACTCATCTCCTAAGGCGCAAATCGTATCGCCACCGGGATTAATCTGCGTCCATTCACCGACGGGCATATCACTCACACTGGGCAGGTCATCTTGTGCTAGTATGGGAACCACCAATAGCATTAATAGGCATATCATAAAAGTCGATTTTTTAATCATGTTTAACTCCTAAAAGTATATTCAAACTGGACAACATGCTGTTATCCCTGCCAATCATACCGAATCTTAATCGGACTAGCGAAAAGAAGGCTTAATTGAATTTTCGCTGAAAGTTAAGTCATTGTGATGTTGACACACTCAAATTCGTGCTATATTACGGTTAGGATGAAGTAAAGGCGGTGCATGAATGGCAAGTGGTATGGTGGTCGTGGTCTTTCCATCCCGAAAAATCTTAATTCGTGGACTTGAACATCTGCATCAGGTAAAACAGCTTAAAATTCATAAAGTGGCGATTGTCGCTAAAGCTAAATCGGGTGAAACGGTTGTGCTGGATGATGACCTCAGCCCTAATGAAGGCGGTATCGCAGGTGGCACACTCGGCGCGGCGATGACAGCACTCGGCTTGGTGCAATTGGGCGCATTGGCACTCCCCGGCGTGGGACCCATCATCGCAATCGGCACGGGAGTACTCGTCGGTGGCTTAGTCGGGCGAGCAACTGGACGGTTCGCGGCGAATCTAATTGATTTTGGCTTCCAGAATGAGCAAATCGAAACCCTCTCACAACAACTCGAATCAGGCAAGCCCGCCCTCGTTATCGAACTCGAGAATCCTAAAGAAGCTATCCACATCCTCCGCAAAGAATTGAGTGATTATCAAGCAGAACTCATCGCACCTCTCCACAAAACGGGACAACTCCAACCTCCACCCGAATCCGAGGTTTGACTCTTCACTGACTAAACCGCCAAGAGACAAAGGTCGCCAAGAGAATATACCTTCAAATTTCCATCTGTGTGCTTGGAGAGCTTTGTGGTTCAATACTTGAATACCCACGATCAAAGCGAGAACCATCTTGTCCCGTCAGTCTTGGCTTCTGATTCTTATATTCCTCTTGAGCGTACCGATTAAGCTCCTTGCCTCTACGCAACTGGTGTGGGAGATTGATTATGTCCCTGTTATTCAACGCGGGATTGTCTGGTTGGATGGTGGCGCATTCCCTGCTTATGGGACACTTTCCAGTGTCGCCGCCTTTAATTTACCCTTCCTCGTCTGGCTTCAGTTGCCCGTGATGCTCTTCACTCGTCATATCCCGACAGTACTTATTCTGACACAACTGTTGTGGAATTTTCTGGGGACGGTCTTTGTCTATCGGCTGGGACACGAGATGTTCCGCCCGACGATTGGGCTAATTGGCGCGACGATTTTCACGTTTACGGATGTAAGCATTGCGGGTTCATATACCGCTTGGGCGCAATTGCTCTTGCCGACCTTTTATGTCATCGTACTGTATCTGCTTTATCAATGGCGACGCTCTGGACATGACCGCTATCCCGCCCTATGTTTAATCGTGACGACTGCCGCCTTCATGACGCATTTTTCTGCCGTTTTGCTGTATGGAGTCCTCATCGGAGTAGGAGTGATTGTCAGCTTGCCCTTACGCTGGCGAGGTTTGTTGATTGGAATTGTTGCTTCGCTTTTCATGCTTGCCCCGTATCTCGCTTTTCAAGTGGAACGTGAGTTTGTCGATTTGAAAGCCTTCTTCTCACGTCAGATAACCATCTCTCAGGCTGTCCTTGACCAGTATGCGTATCTCAAACCCGAAGCTCAATTTGCAACGACACCTGTTTCTATACCCGATGGGGATGATTCGCCACTCGTCAACCTTCCCGAAGATGCTCCTATCTCATCATCCCGATTGGAGCGTGCTATTGTATGGGGACTCAGCGTGCCTCAGCAATATGTCGAAGGTATGGCGTTGATGTTCGGCACGAAGTTGGGAAACCTTCGCTCCGCCATTTTGCCCCTTTATCTGCTCAATGAAGTGCTACGTATCGGGATTATTCTATTGCTCTTTGGCGGATACCTTGTCGGCATGGTTAAATTTATCCGTTATCTCCGAATCTATTGGCGAACCCACGACAAAACCACGCTGAAAGACCGATATGATGCGCTAGGCACGGTTATTGTCACAACAGAGGCAGGCAGTGTCGTGTTTATCCTTGCGTTTGTGCTGATACTCCTCACAGGACTCATCATCACGCGAGCCTCGCCTTTGAGTCAACCCACTTATTACACAGGATTATTGGGGATTGAGTTTCTGGTGATTGCTTATGCACTAGTTTGGTTGCTCGAAAAGTTCGTTCAATCCGAATCGACCCGTCGTTTGCTCCTGATTGGCTTGGTGGCTTCGATTGCTATCCTGCCTGCACTTGACCGATTTGTCCGTGTAACAATGCATAACCCTGAGCAATTCACACCCTTCAATGTCTGGTTGTATTCATCTATGGAAGCGGTAACGGATTGGATTGCAAACGATTGGGATGGTGGGGACAGCTTGACCGTTGCTTATGACATCTTGCCAGAGCTACCGCAGTTCTGGTGGGTTGCACCATGGCACACAATTGATGAGTCTTACCGCATTGGCATGGCGTACGATGCACTACTTGAACTTAATCACGGGCTGACGAATCTGAATCAGAGTGCAGTCGGCATTGCGGAGTTACCCGATTATCTCATTGTCTTTGATCCGAGCTTATCCCGTTATGCGTTGGATTCGTATCAAGTTGAGGTGTTTGGGGCAATCCATGTGTTGAAGCCACAGGAATAACTATCGAGCCTCAATCTCCCGACGGGCTTGTTCGACACCGAGCCAGAGCGCACCCCATGCTTGCGGTGGCATCTTCAGATAGGCATATTCTGGCAAGGCTGAGGCGAGAGCTTCATCATCCGCAATCGGTGCTGTCAGTAGGCTATCGTCCATCGTCTCACTGGATATTTTCATAGCAAGGTCACTCGTCGGGTCAGACAGTTGCTCAACCCATTCCTCAGCGTGAATCAGAAAGAGTGTGCAAATCTCCATACGGAGGGTCAGCAGATTAGCGACGACTCCGGTGAGTAAGAGTTGGGCTTCATTTTGCCCCATTAAACCCTGTAAAAATTGCAAGGCGGGATGCTCATAGAAATAGTCATGGCGGTCTGGTTGATGAATCTCGGTACTGTCATAGAGTTCTTCCAGATATTCCCGATAGATTTGATGCTCCACGCTCCACTCTTGAGGATGCTGGAAGTCACTGTCGCTCGGCTGGAAGATGAACGCTGGCAGCACATGGAAGAACCCGGCATCGGTTGCTGTTTCTTGAGAGCGTTTCGCCAAGAGCAGGCGGTATTCACCCTCCTTGCGATAGATAATCAGGGTCGCTACTCCAATCGCTGCAGATCGTCCCTTGCCATTGTAGAGACTTTCTTGTGCGCTGATTCGTCGATGCAATTGGGAGCGCAAGGGGAGTTGAATCGTACTGGTGATGTCAACCTCGCGTAGTTCGCGTTCTAATGCACCGCAAGTCGCCAGCATATCGAAGTAGTTGCCGAGTGTCGCACGGATTTGTACAGGACTTGGACGCAGAGCTTGAAAATCGAAGGTAACACCATTGAAGAGCTTGCTTTTGGTGTTTTGTAGGTTTTGTAGATAGCCGTGATCATAAATAGCCAAATCATCGGGGTTGGTGCGTCGCGTCGGTGGACTGCCTAATACGCTATCGACATGATAGATTTGATTCTCGTCGGGTGGGAAGACAATGAAGGGGTGCATCATGCCATCGCGCGTGAATAAGGTCTCGTTGTAGAGTTTACGGAGGTAGCTGGTGATGCGTTGGTAGCTTTCCAGAGTCATCATTAACACGTTTTTGTAGGGGCGTACAGCTGTACGCCCTCACGCAAATTTACTTTCCATCTCAGACTTGTATCAATATTATGCTATACTGGTTTTGCTGAAACGGAACATTGATGTTGTGCATATCTCTGTTCAATAGCGTGTGATTGACCGACACAGAAGGGCAAGACGTGGCAGAACCGGATCCCATTATTCTGGAATGGGTAGCAGGCGCACGAGATGGCGACCATGATGCCTTTGCAGAGTTGGTCTATACCTTCCAAGATGCCGTCTATAACCTCTGCTATCGCATGTTGGGAGAAAGCAATGAAGCCGAAGATGCCGCCCAAGAAGCCTTTCTCCGCGCTTATAACAACCTCCATCGCTATGATATGAAACGCTCGTTTAAGACATGGATATTGTCTATTGCATCCAACCACTGCATTGATCGTCTGAGGAAACGTCGCCTGACCTATCTTTCGTTGGATGATGAACCCATCGCTGCAACGCTCGCCCTCAGCAGTGATGACCCACAACCCGAACAAGCCACGCTCAATGCCGAATTTAGTGAACAGATTCAAGAATTGTTGGATCATCTGAATCCTGATTATCGCTTGGCCGTGGTCTTGCGCTATTGGTATGACTATTCTTATGCGGAAATTGCGGAGGTGATGGATACGACGGAAAGTGCCATTAAGAGTCGCCTCTTCCGTGCTAGACAAACCCTCGCCGAAAAACTCAATGACCCATCGGAATCCGCAGGTGGGCGGATTAATCCCCTGTTGGAAGGACGCTAACCATGACTGACAACTCCATGCGCGATATGATGCAACAAGCCCTTGATGGTGAACTCTCACCAGAACATGAAGAGGAATTGCTCACTCATCTGGACCGAGACGAAGATGCCGCCCAAGAGTTTGACCGCCTGCGACGCATTGACCGAATGTTACGCCGAACCTCCACCCGTCGCGCGCCTGACCGTCTCGCTGTGACGATTATGGCGCGCCTTGCCGAAAGCATGGAAGCCAAACTGCAACAGGAAGACCTCCCCGAATCCACCCAGCAAATGATCATGGCGAGTTTGTCGCTGGTGATGGCAATGATGCACCCGATGATGGTCGCCGCCAGTTGGATGGTCTTAAATACAGACGAAGACCCAGATGTCTTCACCGAATTGACAGTGCAGTCCGTAGCTCTGCTCTATCTCATGATTGATGCGATGAAAGCCTTGATGCAGGACTTGGAACAGATGGTGCATGATGATCCCGAAGTGGCGAAGGTCGCGCTATCGCTGATTCCGTTTATGTTAGAGGGAATGCTCGATTATTTGGAAGATGCCGAGCAGTTTACAGAGAATTAAACAGACTTACTACGATTCGCCAACATTGTTTCAATGGTTTGTGCCAGTTGGCTGGGCAATATCGGTTTCTTGAGGATGGTAATTGGCTCAAAAATCTCCATCTCGTCGGGGAAGCCGAAACCACTTAATGCGATAATGGGGATGGTTTTATCTTCTAGCTGACTGCGAAAC
>JANQRM010000435.1 GCA_028284565.1 Anaerolineae bacterium
TTTAGGAGAAATCATATGTTGTACCAACCACGTAATGAAGAGGGTCAAGGCTTAGTCGAATACGCACTAATCTTGGTTCTCGTTGCAGTTGTCGTGATCGTCATCCTTGCGTTGCTCGGTCCTGCAATTGGTAACATCTTCTCCAACATCGTTGGTCAATTCGGTGGCTAACGAAGTTTAACGAAGAACTGAAGGGGCGACCAGAGTGTCGCCTCTTTCTATTCTAGCACCTTTATCGTTTTAATTGATCGAACACGAAAAAGCGAATCCTTACAGGACTCGCTTTTTGATTTTGGAAAGATTTACTCTGTCTCATCCTTAGTGACTTCTACCAAGTCTTCTGGCTCAATCACCGTTTCATTTTTACCCTCATTAACAGTTGATTCATCGCCTGTTTCTTCGATTTCCTTATAAGCTATCGACTCAATATCGCTCAGGTCGAGTGTATCAACTTGTGAGCCAGTTGCAGCTTGCATCAACACATTTAATCGGCTTGCCATCGCCGCAGGATCAGGATGAATACCGTCTTGCAAAAGTGCATTCTCAAAGACTTGCTCCACGACCACATCGACCAATGGATTATCGTCGCCTTTATCCAGCATCTGGCTAAGGTTGTGCATCAAGGGATGGCGCGGATTCAATTCAAGAGTCTTGATAGGCAATTGATAGTCGTTATTCATCAGACGGCTGATTCGGAACATATGACGTTGCGTGCTCTCATCATCGCTGACCAAGCGTGCTGGACTGCCTACAAGGGTTTTACTCTCCTGCACATCCTTCACCCGTGAGCTAAGCGTCGCTTTGAATCGTTCTTGGAGCGATTGGAAGGTCGCTTCAGTAAGGGGTTCTTTTTCTTCTACTTCATCTTCTTGAACCTCGCCTACATCTTTCAGGTCGATGCTGGCATCATCTACACTACGGAGGGCGTGTCCTTTATATTCTGTTAAACCCATCGGAAGCATGGCATCCACGGGATCGGTAAAATAGAGAACCTCGATTCCCCGCTGACGGAAAGCATCTAAGTGGGGACTACGGCGACCACTGGCAAAGTCATCTGCCAAGACATAATAGATCTCATCCTGACTTGTCACCATACGCTCGACATATTCATCTAGCGAGACAAAAACATCAGGATCATTATCTGTTGTTGAATTGAAGAAGAGGAGAGGTTGCAGACTGTCCTTATCTTCAGATGTAACAACCAAGCCCTGCTTGAGATAGCGATGGAAACGTTCATAGATGGACAGCCATTGGTCACGGTCTTTATTTGCTAGCTTTTTGAATTCACTTAACACTTTTTTCTTAAGCGTGTTTTTTAGGTTCGCAATCACTCGAGTCGCCTGTACACTCTCTCGACTCACACTCAGGGGGATGTCTTCACTGTCGACTACGCCTTGAATGAAGGAAAGGTATTCTGGCAATAGATCAGTATTGTAATCTTCAATGAGGACTTTGCGCGCATACAATTTCAAGCCCGGCTCTTTGCGTGGACTAAACATATTCGGCTCGGTCATGGATGGCACGAAGAGCAAACTATAGAACTGCATCGGCACATCCGCACGCATGTGGATATGATGCAACGCGCCCTCAAAATCCATTGTCATCATCTTATAGAAGTTGTTGTATTCCTCATCTTTGACTTCGCTTGGTGATTGTCGCCAGATAGCAGTTTGCTTGTTGACAGGGTTTTCGTCGTCCCCCACGTATATTGGGAAAGCTACATAATCAGAATGCGTACGGATAATATCTTTCAGTTTCCAATCCCGCGCATATTCTTTAGCATCGTCGGTTAGATGGATAATAATATCCGTCCCACGGTTTTCCTTTTCAGTAGCTTCAATTGTGTAGCTCGTGCCACCATCGGCTGTCCACTTGACAGCTTCAGCATCGGGCTGATAGGAGCGCGACACGACTTCAACCTTATCTGCCGCCATAAACACTGAGTAGAAGCCCACACCAAATTGACCAATGATGTCTTGGACAGTGCTGTTGTCTGAGTTGTCTTGCATGGCACTGATGAAGGCTTTCGCACCACTTTTGGCAATCGTCCCCAGATTTTCAATTATCTCATCGCGGGTCATGCCGATTCCGGTATCGCTAATCGTGATCCTACCTGCATCTTCATCTGTCGAAATCACAATTAACAGTTCGGCATCAGCATCCAGTACATCGTCTTCTGTCAGTTGGATAAATTGCATCCGATTCAGCGCATCCGACGCATTGGAGATGAGTTCCCGCAGGAAAATATCACGCTCGGTATATAACGAATGAATCAGGATATTGAGAAGTTGTTGGGTTTCTGCTTGAAATGTGAATTGTTCGCTCATGGTTATGTCCTTACTCAAGATTCTAATTTGAACCGGTCATTTTTCGGGGCGTATTGTAGCAAGAGTCTGTTAGAAGCAAATATGAAAAAGAATCAAAAAGAGGCACATCATCTTGCACCTCTTGGAAACTGTTGGTTTAGTCGATTGAATTAGCGTATGGCTTGCTCAATTATAGACTTTATCGCTGGAGGGCTAGCTCCACTGATACGGTTCACAGGTTGTCCCCCGTCAAACATCATAAAAGTCGGCAGAGATTGCACCTGATAACGACGCGACATTATGGGGCTGGCATCTGTATTGACCTTGACCACCTTAATTTTATCGCCATATTCTTTCGCCATCTTATCAACATAAGGCGCGATATTTCGGCAGGGTCCACACCAAGGAGCCCAGAAGTCCACCAAAACTGGTTTTTTACTCTTCAGCACCTCTTGACGGAAACTATCATCGAAAACGGCAATCGGTTTCTTACCTTTGCTCTTTGCCTCCGCTTTGGGTTTGTCTTCGGGTAGAGGTTTATCATTCAACAGAAAATCCACGTGGGCGCGCACATCGGCTGGGCGGACTTCTTCTGCTTGCGACAGAACTTTACGTCCAAAGAAGCTCTTTGACATCGTAATCAGAGCAGGTGTAGAGGGTTGGTCATACTTTTGATGTGACTTGGGATTTTCGCTTACATCGACCTTCACCACCAATAAATCACCCGCATTCTTCTTAGCGACACGCTTCAGCGCATCATCAAGAGGCTTATCTGTATTCCGCCCATCGTGTAATAAAAGAATAGCGGGTTGCTTTTGCCCCAATACTTTCTTCAAGTTTTTATCATCAGTGGTGATGGGAGTATCCAAAACTGGCATATGGTTATCTCACTTTATGCAAACATTCTCATCTCTCTGACGTAGTGTAGACAGCAGATATTACAATGCCGTAAACATCTAATGCGAAAATGATATAATCAGATATCGAGTAATGAATGAAAGGTCTCACTAATGGGAATGATGTTAATGACTTCACAAGACAATCTTGCAAATTATGAGATTGTGCAAGTTTTAGGAATTGTGCAAGGGAATACAGTTCGTGCACGTAATATAGGACGAGATTTTATGGCAGGTTTGAAGAATATCGTCGGGGGTGAAATCAGCGAATATACACAGTTATTGACTGAAGCGCGTTCTGAGGCAATGGAGCGCATGATTGATGCGGCGGAAGCACGTGAGGCTGATGCGATTGTAGCCATTCGATTCGAGACCTCAGATATTTTACAAGGCTCTGCAGAGCTATTTGTATATGGCACAGCCGTGAAGATTCGCTCAATCACGTCATGACGTTGCAAGTCAGTATTGCCATACAATTCAAAACATAGTCTAATTCATCGGTCTTGAGCTATCCCTTCCCAAATAAACAAAGCATGGTAGAATCTGCCCATTTTGTGACCAGTGAGTTTTCAACTTGAGGTAATGTGTTGACGAAAGACTTAACCCCGCGTCCGTCTCCGCGTGTGTCAGATACTGCAGAACGGCGGAAAATCACCTGTAATTTGTGCGGGCATCTGCATGTCGAACCCTTTTGTCCTGAAAATGGGCGTGGCTTAGTCCAATGTCAAAATTGTGGCTTGGTCTATGTTGGGGAGCGTCCCGACGCTGATGAGTTGTATGCCCTCTACGGCGAAACCTATTTCCAAAATGATGAATCGGGCGAAGTCGGTTATACGGATTATGTCGCTGATGAACGGAATATTCGCAAAACCTCTCATCGTCGCCTCAAACATATCGAAAAATTCACCGATGTCGGGCGCATGATTGATATTGGTTGCGCGATGGGTTTCTTTATCGACACGGCACAAGAACGTGGCTGGCAAGTAGAAGGCTTGGATGTCTCCCATTTTGCAGTGGATTATGTCCGTGGCCGTTTTGGGCATACTGGACATCAAGGCAGTCTCCATGAAGTGAAATTGCCAGAAAATGCCTATGATTTGGTCACAATGTACGATGTCATTGAACACGTCCCTGATCCCAAAGGCTATGTTAAGCGTGTCGCTGAACTCCTGCATTCGGGCGGGATAATTGAACTGGCAACGCCGGATGTTGGCAGTCTACCTGCACGACTCACAGGCAAACGTTGGATAGGTTACAAACTCTCCGAAGAGCATGTTTATTACTTTGATGTGAAGACGCTAACCCGTATGTTAGATGAAGCAGGCTTTGATGTGGTGCATGTGCGTCATATCGGCAAATACGTCACAACAAGCCTCTTCCTTGATAGGTTAGGTTTTTATGCACCATTTTTATCGAAGTCTCTACAATGGGTAGAGCGCGCCTTCAAATTGTCAGAACGCTCATTCTATGTAAATCCCTTTGATATTGTGGCGATAACTGCGCGCAAACGCTGATGCCCTTGCTTGACCCTCTATGATAAATCCGTACAATCAGTTTCAGATTGATTTCGCTCTGGGGACAACGCCTTGATGGAAAACTTGGAACAACTTCAACAACAGATCATCGAAAATCTAGCGAATGTTCCGATTGCTGTCTTTATCATCGCGGGTGCTGTAGCGATTGCGCTATCGTTACTCTACATCCTGAGCATGTGGCTCATTTTTAACAAAGCAGGCTACTATGGCATCCTTAGTTGGATACCTATCATCAACATCCTTGTCTTACTACGAATCGCTGGAAAGTCTGCGTGGTGGTTCTTGCTTCTGATAATTCCATTTGTCAATATCATTGTTGCCATTCTTTTCTGGCTCGGACTGTCGAAGAACTTCAATCATAGTACGCTCTTCGGCATTGGGTTGATTCTCTTAAATCCGCTATTTCTGCTTATCTTGGCGTTGGACGGCGCAGCCTATCAGCCTCTCCGTAAGAGTAAAGAAATTCAACATTACGACGCGAACGACAATCCTATTCCGGCTCCAGCAGGATAATTTGTTACGATTTGTCTACATCTTTAACATCGTGCCCACTCGTCAGGTGCTGTGTAAGGATTCCTGTTTATAATGAGAACCAAGAGGCATTATTCTGACTAATCTCATGAATCGTATTCTTAGCTTTATTCTCGTTCTCATCGCATTCATCACAGCTTGTAGTCCCCCTACTGCAGATGGTGATTTACCGACTCTCGCAGAGATTCCAACGGATACCCCGACGACAGTTGCCCAAGGAGAAGTACGTTCTACATTTCCACCCACATGGACTCCCACGCCGTCAATCACACCGAGTCAAACTCCTTCATCTACGTTAACACCAACCGTTACACCTAGCCTGACGATTACCAATACCCTGCGCCCAACACTAACGCCATCTCCCTTTGAAACCGTTGTGCCGGGCCCCAGTGAAAATCTCGTTCAGCTAGCTTTGCAGACAACTTTATTGCCGAGTGATTTCGTTGTGCCACAACGCGATGGAATTGATGTCACTCTCCAACCCGTTGGAGCAATTACGCCTCTTGCCACATCAGGCATCGTCGTCTCAGTCAATTGTCAATATTATCCAGCGGGCGGTTTCGGGACAGCATTTGCAACCAATGGCACAGTTGCTCAACAACTCGGTTGTCCTGTGGGCGCACCACCAGTCACCCAATCGATTGCCAGCGCATCACAAGTCTTTGAGCGAGGCTTAATGATGTGGATACAAGGCAATCCGTCCTTCATTTATGTACTGTTCAGTGATGGGACTTACCTTCGTTTTGCCGATACTTATGATTCCAATGTTGATCCCATTAGTGCGGGTGAAACCCCACCGAGTGGCTTGCTCGAGCCCGTGCGTGGCTTTGGAAAAATCTGGCGCAACAATGTCAATGTAAAGGGCAATCTGGGCTGGGCAGTCGGTCAAGAAGTGGGGAATACCGCAACGCTCCAAGTATTTGAATTGGGACAAATGGTTTTCTTGCCCAATCGTGGGGATATTCTCGCGCTCTTTACCAATCCCGATGGGGGTAGCGGACGCTGGCAATCCGTCGCTGGGCAATTCTAGGCTAATCTTTCCACACCAAGATATACCGCCCGCGTGTTTCGGTGGATGTCGCGCTGTAGAGATAGGTAATGCCGTCCACCACCACAATATCGGCGTGACCAATACCCCAATTGAATTGCATATCCATAATCACTGGGTTATCAGAATAGAGCACCCACATACCATCAATTTGATTAGTGACAGAACGTGCAAAGCCCAAGCCGAATTGCGTATCACTGCCGATTTCCAATTCTTCGGGACCCCGAATTCCTTCATAGGTCAAATAGTAATGTTCACCAACGCGAATCACATCCGCTGAACTCACATAGCGGAAATCAAAGTAATTATTGGCTTCTGCACCTAGCACATCGACAGGACCGTATTCCGTTGCACCAGAAAATAGCGGGTCGGTATTACACACTTGCAGTTGGTCAAGTGGAGCATGGCGATTGCCTTTATAACAGCGCAGATGAGAGGGCGCGCTCCCAGCCGTTACAAAGACATAGAGTATATCGCCTTCGACATAGATGCCCGGTGGCGCACCCAGCAGACAATTATGGACCTCCCCCCGAATATTCGGATGCGAACCAATCTGTTCTAGTTCACTACACGGCGCAAAATCGGTATGCCATGTCCCAGCTGGTGTCCGTAGAAAGCTCCAATCCGACCAATTCAGTCCTTCATCTGAGCGACGCAAAATCGTCTGGGCATGCCATTCATAGGCTAGATAATACTCGTCATCTGCTTGGAACACACGCGGATACTGTTGAGCAGTAATATGGTCACGGGCATCATCACACGGACATTGTTCACAGGGCATCATACAAACGGGAATTGGCATGGAAAATGACTCGCCATCATCTTCGCTAACCCAACGAGTCAAACATCCCGGAAATTCAACAGGTTGTCCACATTGATCAATTACCTCAGCCGATTGATGACTTGCATGAAGATAGGACCAATACTCACTATTCCCACGATAGAGTGTGTCACTTTCACCAATAGGCAAGCCAACATCGTCAATATCCACCACCCACTCTGCCCGACCCTCCCAAAAATCTTCCAGCGTGGGATGAGACTCATCCTGACCAGAAGGAGACAATGCTAACCCAATCAGAAACCAAAGAAAGCTAAGTGAAAATCTCTTGGTGTGCTTGGCGACTTGGCGGTTAATCTTTACCCAGTGCAATTAATCTCACTCTCTGGCGGGATGACAAAGATAATCCCATCTTCCGTATTGAGCGGAATCCCCAGTACCTGTGCCATTGCCGCGATGCCCGATACTTGTGGCGCGGCAAAAGAGGTTCCCGAAGTCACATGATAACCATTATCAATACTCGTCGTCACGATGTCCCGTCCCGGCGCATAGATATTTACACGTTCTCCAAAATTGCTAAAGGAACTTCGCTCTAAGTCAGGGTCAATTGAACCCACCGCGATCACCGATGGAAACGCCGCTGGATACCAGACCGTATCCAAGCCTTGATTACCCACTGCACCAATCACGGTGACACCATTTTCAACAGCATACGCCACCGCTTCTGCCATAACATCCGAATATGAGGGTCCAGCTAAACTCAAATTGATAATATCTGCTTCATTATCTACCGCATGGATAATCGCCGCCGCGATATTGGAGTAAGTCCCCAAACCGCGTTCATCCAATACACGCAAAGGCATAATCTGTGCGTTAGGCGCGACACCAGCGATTCCAACGGCATTATTTGTATTCGCCGCGATAACTCCTGCTACTCCGCAACCATGCCCAAAGTTATCTTCGGGGATTTTGTCGTTATCCACAAAATCAAAGCCATCCACAACCCGACCCTGTAAATCAGGATGATTCAGGCAGATACCACTGTCGATCACAGCGATGGTTACATTCTCAGCATCTAACGGCAATTGCGCCCATGTATCCGGCACACCCATCACCAAGAATGCCCATTGCTCGGAATAACGCGGGTCATTTGGGGGAACAGGGTCTTGAGTCGCACCAGCAACATAGTCATTTTCAATCCGTACCACAATCGGCGATGGCGGGAAATCGGCTGGCATCCCATTCGGAAAGACCACCGTATACAATCCCAAAAGATGAATCTTACGTCGCGCTCGTCCATCAATGTCCCGTATATAGCGCAATCGGTCACGCGGAGAGGAGTCCTGTGTAAATTCAATCAGCACTTGGTCTGGTACAGTTTGGGAGACATCAACTGTTTCCGGGTTTGCATCCGGCAGTTGCGCTTCGATAGTATTGAGTTCTTCTTCTACGAATTCCTCGCGCGCTTCATCAGGATTAATCACGATTCCGCTTGCTTCAACAATTGCCGAGCATCCATCTGAGGAGGTTATTTCAGGTATCGGCGTACCCGTATTTTCAATGGCAGGTGCAGGGGTATGGGTAGGTAGGGTGTTTCGATTACCTAAATTAAAGGGCAAATCCACACGAGTAATGAAGATAAATCCAGCCACCCCAATGACAGCAACCAAAAAAATAAGTAACACCAGTCGTCTTAAACGCTTCATAGGCTATCTCGATGTTCAATTCAATGTTGAAGCTATTGTAGCCCAATAATCTTGAAGAC